>JADJXL010000019.1 GCA_016715885.1 Polyangiaceae bacterium | reverse complement strand
TGGATTGCATCGCCGGCCTTTCGACAATTTGCTTTCGGCATTGCATTTTCGATCGGCGCACGAGCGGGCGCGTGTTCCTGACAGGTGCGGCTTCTGGGGTAGCTTGGTTGCGGATCGAACGGGATTGCGAATACGTATGTGTAAGCGACGCCTGTGGAAGGTGGCTGACGACGGGTTATTCGGAGGTCGGTCGAAGCCGGCGGTGATTGTGGGGATAAGCGCGGGCGTTTGTGGAGATTGGGGCTCGGGACGAGAGTGGTTTATCGGATGAGCGGCGTCGGTGAGCGAGGGCGGAGAATGTGGGGCAAGCGGGATGGAGTGCATCATTATGCGGAGGCGGCGCGTGTTTGGAGGAGTGGTCAGGGCCAGAGGCGCTGACGCGAGGGAGGTGGTTGGCCGCGCGCGAAATTGTTTGGAGGCTCACATTGCAGTGCTCATGTCGAAGACGCTTGACGGAGCTGTCTTGTCCGCGTAGGATTCGTCGGAGTCTCGGCCCGCCCCAGTGGCTCAGTGGATGAAACGGCGGTTTCCTAAACCGTTGGTCGCAAGTTCGATTCTTGCCTGGGGCGCCTATCATTTCAAGCACTTAGCGTGCCGGTGGTTCGGTTAGGAAAAACCGTCCGGAACCCTGTTGCCCAACTGTTGCCCAAGCTCTCACGAGCGACCAAGGTCGTCAGGACCCTCTGAGCGTGTCAGGAAGTGCCTGAATCGTAGGGTTTGGGTGACGTTGCGTGGCGTCCAGCGAGGGCGGATCCGTTGCCCAACTGTTGCCCACGGCGTGGAAAATCGCCTATGGATCAAGGCAAATTGATCCAATGACGATGTGCGTTCGGTCGCCCGCTACGCGGGGGCGTTCGCGGGCGAGCTGGACGGCAGGCGACCGCGAGCAGCGATCTTCCGTGCAGCATCCTCGAGGTCGGCCTTGAGGAAGTGCACGTAGCGCTGCGTGGTGGACAGGTGCACGTGCCCCGCCATGCGCTGCACGACGTGCACGGGGATGCCGGCGCGCAGCCATGACGTGATGGCATAGTGCCGCAGGCTGTAGATCGACCAACCTTCGAGGCCCGCGCGGTGAATGACGCGCTCGAAGGCTTGATCGAGCCCGAACTGGCCCCACGGGAGGCCAAGGTAGTTCGTCGCGATGTGGCCATCGCGATCGCCGTGCATCTCGGGCGCGAGCACGCGAGCGAGCTCGGGCGAGATGGGCACTTCGCGCTGTCCGGTCTTGGGCGTGTGGATTTCGCCGTGGGACCAGCCGCGGCGGATGGTGATGAAGCCGCCGACGGGTTCGCCGTTTTCATACCGGAGCTGGACGTCTCGACGCCGGAGCGCGCGGACTTCGTTGGGGCGAAGGCCGGCGTCCGAAATGAGCGTGAAGCTCAAGCGGTGCGACTTGCGCGCGTGGTCGAGCAAGAGGGCGACTTGCTCGTCGGTCGGGATTTCGAGCACGCTTTGCCCAATTTTCTTGAGCGTCGGCATATTCGCCGGCATGGCCGGGATGTATTGCCGTGACGCTGCGAAACGCAGCAATGAGCGGAGCACAATTTGGATATTGTTGCGCGTGCTCAATGCGAGCGTCCGCTTGGTCAGCTCGAGGTCCAGCTGGTCGGCAGCTCGACCATCGACTTGCGTGATGGGCAATGCGCCGAATTTGGGGAGCAGCTCGCTTGCGAATACCGCGTCGTATCCCTTCCTGGTTGTGATTTTGAGGTCGGTGACCATGAAGGTTTGGCGGAACTCGTCGACGACTTCGGCGAACGTCTTGACCAATTCGGGTGGATTCCGTGGCAACGATTCGCTTTCGGCGTCGGGTTCGTACGGCGAGCCGTACCGCGCGATATTGAGCAGGTAGCGTTTCTCCTCCGCTTTGGCTGCCGTCATGCTTTGCGCTTGGGCATCTTTGCGGAAGCGTTCTTGGCGCCCGTTTTTCGTGGTGTATCGGATGTCAATGACCAGGCACGGTTTCCCGCGCCGCTGAGACTTGCGAACGGCCATGATGGTCCTTTCGGCTCGGCTCAGCCACGCTGCGATGCGGGAGGGTGTAGCACGTCGGCGTGCAGCACAGCAATGTCCTGGTTTGAAAACCTGGATGCGAGCGCATGCTGCGGATAGAATCATTTTGGCACGCAGACAGACGCAACGACGAAAAGCAAGAGCAAGCGAAAAAAACGGGACCGTTGCTATTATGTATCCCCTTGAACTTGACGGCTGCGCATGTCGGGTGCCCGCGGGCGGTCGAAGCGGCTCTGTAGGTGCCGTTGCTCCCCTTGCCGGATGGCTCAAGGTGCGAGGGGCAGTGACGCATCGCATGCGCGTTGGTTTACACGCAAGCTCACTTGCATGGGATTCGGATGAAAGGGTCGTCGTAAACGAGAGCGTAACAGCGCCACGGGCCCAACGGCACTCCAATACATCGCCGATCGGCACCATGCCGGACTTCGTAAGGTTCCCACGTTACCCCGATACACCTACGATATCGATAGATTGAGCCCGGATGATGTCCCATTCCGTCGGCCACCAGGAAGGCGTCCAAGTGCATCGAGGCGAGAGTAAGTCCGGCTACGGGGATGAGCACTGAAGCGCCGATACCCAGGAACGTGGTTCTCCAGATGCTCATCTCCATTTGCTCCCTTGTAGCGCTTCTCCTAGCCAGCGCTCGATCACCAGCCGATCTCCTCGTCCGAAGCTTTGTATCCGACTTGAACGACTGGTAGCTGCGACAGGTCTCCCTCGGCGTCCACATCCAAGTACGATTTCAGGAACACTTCCGTACCGCGACGCTTCGAATAGTCCGTCGCCAATTGATCGCCCCACGATAGCGCGTCGTTTGCGGCAAGCGCTTCAACAAGGAAGCAGGCCGGCCATTCATAGTCCTGGTCATCCGGCGGCATGTCGGTGTTCCGAAACCAGACAACGTACAAGTATCGCTTCACTTCCGCACCTTGCTTGCTGGGGCCGTCCCGCCGAGAGGAGCCGCGCTGACTGTCGCCAGCAGCAGCTCCTCTTGTATTGTCGTGTCGGCGTCGCTCTGCGACGAGGTAGTCCGTCGGCGAGCAAAGGATCGTTAGCGGCACGCTTCACCCAGACGTTTCGCCGAGCCGAATATCCTTTCGATTCAAGAATTTTTGCAATTGGTGGTTTCGGATGCGGCCATAACGATGTCCTGTTGTCATTAGGATCAGATAGACCTCGACGCGAGAGACACCCCTTGTACTACATGTCGACGAAGATGTTATCCCTTCCGAGAATGTGCGAATGAAGACCCATTGCGTAGCAATTCGTAATGTCTTGGTAGTTTTTGCTCGACCTCGCTTTCGGCCATGAGAAACCCGTGATACGTGTTCTCCTCAATGCGATGAGCATGGAAAACATAAAACCGGCCTTCGTAATATCCAACGGCGCGCTTCTCGCCAGGCACCGAAACCGCTCGATCGAGCACCTGCTGCGCAATCTCGCCCTTCAAGTCCATCGGTGCGTGGTGACTGTCCTCATCGTTGCCACGGTGATGCTTTTTGGAATGAGCCTCATACCATCGTCGTACACCTCGTACGTCGTCTTCCTTCACGACATGGCGCAATTCTTCCGCCGTCGGTTGAACACCGTTTTCTCCGTACCAGACGGTGACGGGGCCGCGAGGAAACTGCTTCGATTCGGCAAAGCTCAACAGAATTGCGCGAAAATGTACGGCCCCGGCCAATCCTGAACCCTCCGCCGGTTGTTGCGAATCAGCATTACCCACGCAACACGCATGCTGTACATTACGCAGAAAGGTTTCAAGAAAGGGACCCTTGCGGAACAGCCGAATCAACACACCGCGAATGATATCCGTCTGGCGTGGACCTCGGTCGACCAACCATTGGTGAACGGTTTGATCCTTCGACAGTTGTCGATTGCAGAGATCTTCGTGTACGAGCAGCTCCTGGCGAATCGGTTCGAGCGCCTTCAGCGCATCCGCCATTTCCTTCATGAGCGTATCGCAATGCTGGGGCGATGACGCCTGACCTTCGACGGACATTTCGTTAATGACAAGGTAGTCCATCAAAAAAGCTCCATGAGGTCCTTCTCAGCTTGATCGAAGAAGCCATCGGGCCAGGGAGTGATACCGCCATCCGGATAGATCTGCGGCGTGACCAGCTTGCCGGCGGATTCAAAAAAGTGCAAAGCACCATTAAGAACATGGTCGCTGTGCGTCTCGATGATGACCTGAATCCCCGCGGCAGCTGCCCGAGCCAAAAAATATCCAATGCGCGACTGACCGAGGGGATGAAGATGAGCCTCGGGATTCTCGATCATGACCAGACTGCCCTGTTTTGCGACGAGAGCCGCCACAACCACGGGCAGCGTATAGATGATGCCGAAACCAATGTTCGTCGGGCGAACCGGTTTGCTCGTTTCCGTTTGCAGCATGACCCGCACTTGATCCGCAGATGTAAGTGCTTCGAGCTGCATCTCGAATTTGGGGACGATTGTGCGCATCCAGTAGCGCGTTTGGGCATCGAGCTTCAACGAAACCTCGCGCTCATCCTTATCCTGATAAGCAAGGGCCGCACAACCGATAGATTCATCTCGTTGTCGCACGAGCACGTGGGCTGCGTATTGGCCTTTCACACCTACGTATGTGCCATCTCCACGCAGCTCTGCCATCGGATACAGCAGGCGTGGCCCCTCCCTCTCCGCATTCAAGTAATTGAACTGCGGCGCAAAGAGGTTCATATCCTCAAAGTAATTAATGGGTTCTTGCGTCGGTATGTGCAGCAAATGATCATTTTCAATCGGTACTTGGGCCTGAGTGCGAAGTAAATAGTCCTCTTTTTCGGCGGTTCGATACAAGAAAGGAAAGGTAGACTCTCGCCGCTGGTCGTCTTGTAAAGCAAAACGGATCACGTCGTCGGCGGCTTGTTCACAAAGGACGTCCCCTGCGGTCCCCACATTGGTCAGGTTGCTGCTCAACAGCAATTCTCCACGTTGGAGCGCGCCATGATAATGCGATTGCCGCAAGAGCAGGAGCGCTTGCATGACGCTCGACTTGCCCGATGCATTCGTACCAGCAAGCAGCGTGAGGGGACCAAGTGGAAGTTCCACGTTTTGGAAGCACTTGAAATTCGAGCTGTAGGTTGCGAATCATTTGACGACCTTTTTCAGCAGCTTGTCGATCGCACGAAACCGCGTGTGCACCGCGCCGGGACTGCCCGTGCCCAAGAAATTGATTTATTAAATTCGACCTGGTTCATGAGTTCGATGAAGCCATCCACAATGGCTTCCTTGGATCGCTCGAGGGCCTCGAACGAGTAGCTTTGCAACAAGACCGACCAAACTTCGAAAAGGGGTTTGCTGATTTGGGTGCGTCGACCGTCTCGTTTGTACATCTTGCGGAACGCGTATCGTCGAAAACCATCTCGGCATGCTTCATTGCTCTCTGAAAATCCCTCTTTCTGCCGCGCGAGCAGCGCCTCGTCGGCGCGATTGATCCGCTCCATTGCTTCCGACAAGAAGCCATCGAGGTTCTGTTGAAGGCTGCGGCCACTCTTCGTCCGGATGTCCGTACGACCGTACGTTTCGTAGCTGGTCATGTAAAACGCTGCAAAGCGCAGCGCACATTCTCGATCATCCATCCGCAACGAGCTGATTGAGCCTTCGGTGGCTTTGATAAATTCGTCCAACTGCGCGAGTTCTGCCAGAAAGGATGTCGCCCGCCCCTGGAAGAGCGCATGGCGTATCTCTTGTGGCGTAAGCACCAAACCACCCGTATTGACACGGCTGAACACGGTAAACTTTACTTCCGGCGGCGTTTCGGGTCGAATGACGTAGAGGTTCAATTCGGTATCTTCGATCTGCCGTTGCAAATTTCGCGGAAGCTCATCGAATCGCTTGCCTTCCAGTTCTGCAAAAAATTCCAGGTTGGTCAACGGCAAATCACGTTTATTGAAAAATCGATCCAGCGTCGTTAGGCGCTGAAGTCCGTCGACGACCAACCATTTGTCGTCCAGCGTGGCGTCCAGGTAAAACGCAGGCAATGGAATACGCAAGAGAATGGATTCGATCAATCGACTTTGACGAACCGAATTCCATACGAAATTGCGCTGAAAATCAGGACGAATGTCGATGTCACGTGACTCGACTTTCCGCATGACTTGGAAAATACTCATCATGCGCTGCTCGACGCGAATCGATGTTGGATCAAAAGGCTTGAATACGGGGTCTGGCGGTATGGGCGGCGGAGAACCCTCTTCGGTGTCCGTCGAAACGGATGGCAGCTCATCGGCCAGCGTGTCCTCAGTCTCGGTGCCGATGGCAGGTTCCACTTCTTCCAGATACGCGCGCCCCTTGGGGGTGATCCGCCATCCGGGTTGCGCCTGTTCGGCCCAACCCTCATCGACGGCGTTGCGATTTACGAACGTGCGCAACGAAGCCTGACCCTGCTGCGACAGGACAAGACCGTCGGGGAGATTGCGGGTTACCGCTTCATAAATCTGCTGCGTTGTCGCCGTACCGCCGTGCGCAACCATCGCCTCGAGCGCGATTTGGATTTGACGGTCCATCGTCAGTCCGCCTTCGGCGCCTGTTACTTCGTGCTTGTCACTCAAGGGATGACGCTCGCTTTCTTGAATGTTCGGATAATTTGCTGGGGCCGCCGTTGCGCTTGTGCAAGTCGATCTTGGGCGAACTTTTCCATGGTCGTCGCGATGCTGTCAAGGTGTTCGTAGCCCGGTGGGTAGGCGATGTCCCCGACTGGCCGCCATGAGGGCAAGGGTCCACGACAGGTGCCTGCTTTTCGTATGCCCGTGCGCCTACTGAGTCGAGTCCTTCGGGGGCTTCCCGAAGTTCGTCGCGCGAGAAGCCGAAAACCGCCAGCGATGCGGACAGATCGAGTTCGAGTTCATTCAGGGGCAGCGGTTCCTGCCGACACACTACACGTTCGGTATAAATTTGGAGGGCACGTTTGCAATTCCGGACGTTGTTTTTGGTCCACCGAGAAACATTTGTGTCACAATTCCCAAAAGCAATGCAATCAAGTGAACGTCTCCCGGGCTGCAATTCGCCGACATCAAAACGGAATGTCGGCTCCGGGCGAGCTCGCGTCCACCCTTGAATTTCGGCCAAGTGCGGCATCTACCTCTTGTGCGTGCGATTGCGCCCATCTCACTCCTGCGTCGGCAGGTCTAAAGCACGTGTACATTTCGTCTCGATCTAATTCCTCTTTGCTTTCGACCAAGCCAAGCTCGTTGAGTCTTCGCAACGCCAGTGAAAACTCATAGCCGCTAAGCGAGGATCCTCGGCGAAGCTGATAGACACTGCACCACTCCGTGTCCGTAGGGCAATCAGCTATTACTTGTACGAGCGTGACGATCTCAGGGCCAGTAAGCGTGGTGTCCGCCCGCGTCTGCAGTTCTTTCCTGGCACGGATCGTACGATCATTCCTTCTGGCAATGCATTGAAGAGTTCCGATGCATTTTGAAATCGTTGAGCAGGATCAAAGGAGCACGCTTTGCGTAATACCTCGTCAAGGCAGTCCCAAAGTTGGCTGCTAAAAATGGGCGATCGGGAGCATTGGCCCGGGCCCATACCGCTTGGGAGTCCGCGTGCAAAAACGAATTCGATCGTTTTTCCGAATGCATACACATCCGATGCTGCGGTGTGTTTGCCCATCAACGATTCGGGGGCCCGATAGGCCGGCGTACCGACCACCTCATGTGTGGCAGTGAGCTGTCCCTGCTCGGCTTCCGGAGTCGCCACGCCGAGGTCTGCGAGCACTGCCCTCATCGGATCCGGCGGGTCAAGCATGAGGAGGACGTTGGCTGGTTTGATATCGCGATGCAGTATTCCTCGCGCATGCAAATTAGCGAGTGCTTTGCATGCTTCCCGCAAAGACTTCAGTCGCCCTCATCGCCCCTCGCCCCCTCGCCGCGATCTTCCGCGCTGCATCTTCGAGGTCCGCCTTGAGGAAATGCACATACCGCTGCGTCGTCGACAGGTGCACGTGCCCCGCCATGCGCTGCACGACGTGCACGGGAATGCCCGCACGGAGCCACGACGTAATCGCGTAATGGCGCAAGCAGTATACGGACCACCCCTTGAGGCCCGCGCTCTTCATGACACGCTCGAACGCTTGCGCCAAACCGTGCTGTCCCCACGGCGTGCCGCGATGAGTGACCGCGACGTGGCCATCGCGGTCGCCGTGCATCTCGGGCGCGAGCACCTGCGCGAGCTCCGGCGAAATCGGTACTTCGCGCTGGCCCGTCTTCGGCGTGTGCGTTTCGCCGTGAGACCAACCTTGACGGATGGTAACGAACCCGCCGACAGGCTCGCCATTTTCGTATCGGAGCTGCACGTCTCGACGACGGAGCGCTCGGACCTCGTTCGGGCGAAGGCCGGCGTCCGACATCAACGTAAAGGCACACCGATGCGATTCGCGCGCATGCGCGAGTAACACAGCCACTTGCTCGTCGGACGGTATTTCGAGCACGCTTTGCCCGGTTTGCTTTAGCGATGGCATGTTCACGGGCACCGCCGGAATGTAACCCCTTTTCGCGGCAAACCGCAGTACGGACCGTAAAACGATTTGCACATTGTTTCGTGTGCTCAATTTGAGTTTTCGTTTGACCAATTCGAGGTCCAACTCTTCGGCGGCTCGAGCATCGACCCGCGTAATAGGCAGCGAACCGAACCTTGGAACGAGCCTGCCCATGAGAACCGCATCGTATCCCTTTCGGCTCGTAATCTTCAATCTCGCGACCATGAACGTTTGTCGGAATTCGTCGACGACATCCGCAAAGGATTTGGCGTCATCGGCTGCAATCGAATTCGCTGTTTCGTTTGTTGCAATGGGCTCGTACGGCGAACCATATTGCGCAATATTGATCAGGTAGCGCTTTTCTTCCGCTTTGGCTGCTGCCATGGTTTGGACTTGCGCATCCTTGCGAAAGCGAATCGAGCGCCCGTCTTTGGCCGTATACCGAATATCAATAAACAAACACGGTTCTCCGCGCCGGCACGATCGACGAATGGCCATGACAAATCTCCCCTCAATTTACTCCAGATTCGACTTCGGGCAAACCCCACGCATCGGAAAAACGTACGCGCCAGATCCGCCCAAACTTGCGTGCTCGTACGCCGTCGAGGCGCGCTTCCGTGGCGCCATCCGAGCCCCGTGTCGCACGTCGCTCGAGCGCCTTGCGCAATGCGGCGACGGTCATGCTCAAATGCGCGGCGGCACGTTCGAGGGGCAACCATGGACCATGCTCATGGTTTGCGTCAGTGTTCTTTTTCGACACGCAAAACCCCTTTCCTCGTCGATCATGCGAACGACGAATACCTGCGTTCATCTGTGCCATCACTCGCGCTTGCGGCGATACTCGATTACGTCGGTATGCCAGCCCATCTCAAGATTGGGGCCAATTTCTCCAGCGAGTATTGCTCCGAAAGCTTTTGCATCGATTCGCTCACGTCGGGCAACGGAGGCGTTGCAATCGATTGCAGATCGTCCCGAACTGCGGCATTGGAATCCCTTTGCGTGAACCGATAAGGCTTGGGATGACTCGACGACGTCGCGGAAGCGGATGGCTCCGTCGTCGGCGTCGCACTCGGCTGTGCGGGATCCGGTGACCTTCCCGGCACGGTCGACGGCGTCTTCAGCGCAGCCGACATTGCCATCGCAGCGAGCTCCTCCGTCGTCATAGGTCCGGAGCCGCGTTCTGGAGCCTTTTGTACTGGCGCGACCGCACCCGTATTCGGTTGTGGCGCGGGAGCGGGCTTTGCTTTTCGTTTCTGCTCGCCGAGATCCGCTCCAATCACTGCCATCCGCGACGCAAGCGCACCATTCGCAAGGTCGTGAAAAAAATTCCCGACCTTTTGCGCCGTTTTGTTGAGAGAAAAGCCCAAGCACGCCGCGACTCCGTGAAAGAGGCAGGCGACGCCTGCATCGATCGGAATGCCCCAAATGTTCGCTTTCTCTCCCAGATATCCCCGCAGGTAGCCCATTCCGAACGCCGAGCTCGTCACCGTCAAGCTCGTACGGACCTCCGACACGAAATGAGCGTCGCGCGCCTCGAGCTCGTTGACGCGCCGCTGCTCCTTGTCCGCAAGGGCCCGGTACTTGTCGAGCAGCTCATCGACCTTTTTTGAATCCAGCGACGAACCCATGCGCACCTCGCTGTGAGTAGAGAACGCATACGACGTTCGATGTGGCGTGCAAGCGCAAAATCATCCCCATGCTGCCGCCCAGAGGCACCGGCGGCAGCATCGATCCCATCGCGCCGGCACAATGGTGGCACTATAGATGCGAATGATTTCGCATAGTTGGTGCTGCCGCCAGCCTCGCACTGTCGGCACAACGAAGAAAGTGTTAGCCTCTCGATTGCCTTGACACGACGTTGCGGTTGCCACTTGCAGCGTAGAAATGGGCAAACCCGCAAATTCTCTCGTTTCTCTCAACGGTTCGTTCGTCATAACCAAACGAAGGGGGGCTCGATGAAGACGTATCTCACTCGTCGCGAAGCCGCTCAGAAGTACAAAGTTTCAATCGCGAAACTCCGCAGATGGGAGGCAAAGGGCTCGCTACGTCGCATTGACGCGTACCGTGTCGACCACAAGACGAACAAAGCTGGTCCAGCCATACAATGGGTGTACGACGAGGCCGAGATCGAAAAACTCGTGCAAACATCGCCGCCAAGCCTCGAGCGTCCACGCAACGTGACAGAAGCGAAGGTCTTCGACCTCTTTGCGCGCGGTAAGAACCTAGTCGACGTGGTACGTCAAACGAAACTTCCGCTCAAATCGGTGCGGATGCTCAGGGACGCCTACGTTCAAGAAACCGGGGGAATGTTCGTGCCTGAATATGTTTTGCGTGCGATTCGGAAGCTCGGCATTCAGGTTGAATCGCCCGAAGAGATCTACATCAGACTCGAGCTGTTATTGAAAGGTTACCGTCAAGCAAACTTCGAGAAGGGCCAACTGGAGCAGGTTCTGAAGAAGCATTGTGGGGAAGCAGTGCTCAAAACGGTGCGAAGAAAGCCGGAATGATCGCGCATCAACAACGTGTGTTGCTCGGGCAAACGTGCGTCTCGACGAATTCAACTGCCGCTCGGCGGGTTGGGCAACTCGCGCGCACGTCGCGTTGTGTGTGCCATGCACAAGCGCGCGTACGTGTCAAGAGGCGCTGTTGCACGGTTCCGACACGTCGTCGCTCGTGACCGACCGTCGATCGACGCAGCGTGACGTTACTGTGCTCGAGCTGCGTCACGAGCACCAGCTCGACGCCTTCGTCGACCACATGTGCAGCTTCCACGATAATGGTCGTGTGGGATACTCTGCTCAGAAGGTTCGTCGAATTGACACAAATGACGGACACACGAAACATTGATTCCCGAGCGTTACTGCAAACATGTATAGGGACCATACCGATAATACTTCGGTCTGGAATCCAGCCGAACGTGTAGCCAATACACGCCCATTCCAGCCGTGCTCACCCAAAGGGGTCGATCGCTGATACGGGCCAGGACCGCTCGACCCAGGGCGCTCAGCAGCGTGTGCACTTGCGCTTGCGGAGCGCCGCGAACGAATGCTCCGAGGTGAGTATACCGTATCTGTTCCGCAATTGGGCAAGGAACGACCAGCATTGCGTCGCGCCCCAAATTCTCGAAGGTAACAATCTCGCTCCCGGAGGCATCTTTTCCGAAGTGTTCGCTGAACGCTTGGACTTCCGGCAGAGCCATTGCAAGCGTTGGCGCGTCGGTGACGACGTACTCGAACCCGCGTTCCGCCGTATCGGCAGTGAGCGGCGGCGTCTCCCAGAAGAAAGCGGCAAATGGCACGGCGCAAAGTTCGTCGATGAATGCTGAACGAAATGGCACGCTTGATAAGCACAGCTCGTACGCCTTGCGTGTGGAGAGCCGTGCACCATTCCAATGAATGATGCTCTTGCGTGTGCGGGAGTCCAATTGCTTCGTGTCAGTGGACCACATATTTGCAGGCTTACTTCCTGGTTCGTCGGGCAAGATAACATGTCAACGTTTGGGCGCAGAAGATAATTCGCCGGGTCAGGTTCATTTGTCCGATGATGCGCTCATTGACAAGGGCATCGAGCTGCGCGCGGTGGTCGATCAACGTCGCGCGGAACTCAAAAGCCACTTGGGGATTGTTGCCGCGAAGCCGCTTCGCGTGCAGCAGGATACTTGTTGGCGACAGCGTTTGTTACGCTGTCCATCGACGCGTGGACGAACTGCAATTCGATGCCGGAGGGATGGCTCGGGCTCGAGCGTCGCGGACAAACAAAGACCTTGACAAACCGTAGTGGAAGGGAAATCATCCCCCCGCAGCGTGCACCAAACCCACGACACGGAACGAGTTTTATGGTTGACACTGAAAAATTACGCGCCGAGCTGCGTCGAATGCGTCGCGGTACGCTCTTGACGATTGCCGAGCGAGCCATCGAAATACTTCCGCCGTCGGCACTTCACGTGCTCGTGGGTGATTGCGTCGATTGGTCCAAATTGACGGTGACGTCGGCATATGAACCCCCATCGCTTGCGGAAGAGGTCCAGCGTTTGCAAGCAGCGGTCGGTCGTCGCGAGTATTGGGAAGAGTTCTTCGTCACCTCGAAAAATTGCGATGAAGTATCGGGAAAAACCGAAGCCTATCTAGCGGAAATGGATCGCCTTTTCTTTCGATGCGTGCGCGAAACTGAAAGCGGGGCGTATGTGGCGGCACGTGGAGCGTACGAAGAACTTTTCGCGCTCATTCGTCGTGTGGGGGCATGCGAGGAGAAGCTCGTGTTCTTTGTGGATGGGGGCGGCCTTTGGGAATATGGCCTCGATTGGCAGAGGATTCTGCCGGCGTACGTGCATTGTCTTGCCGAGACGGCTTCACCTGACGAGTTCGCTGGAGAAGCGATGCAGGTTCTACATGAATTCGAATGCCCAAATGAAGCGCGAATATTGGCCAAATCCGTGCAACATGCGAACGCGATGCAAAGGGCAGCACTAGAAAGGGCCGTGGCTGCCTACAGAGCGTCGCGGCAGGGCCATCGCGACTATTGTGGTCTGCTCCGAGAGAATGGCGCGGCCATTTAGGGTGAGAAGTTCAGAATATCGGAATGCTGCCGCCCCTCGTAGGTTCCATTGATGAGGCATGCACGGGGACGAATGGCCAATCGGTGGATCAGTTTCGTAGCAGAGGTTCGTCCTTCTGATATGCGCTGGTTCGTCAAACCATCACGAAGGTTCGTCCGAGTAACACGTCAGTTCAATCGTATTTTGTCGACGTTCCGCGTAAACAGTCTCCATGTCCGTGCCAAACTCTGATACCTTACCGAACATGAAACAGCAATCGAACGGGGCAGGGATTGGAGCCAAGGTATCGGCGCGGATTCGCGAGCTCAGTGCAGCGCGGGGCCTTTCGGACGAGGCGCTTGCGAAAGCCGCAGGACTTTCTCCACTCGAAATGACGTTGCTCGACGAAGGAAGCGAAGACATCACGAGAGACATGCTCGATCGCATTGCGGACGTTTTTGGCGTCCATCCGGCCGTGCTTTGCATGTTCCCCGACGAACATCCGCTTGCAAGCTTGCTGGAGAAGCAACGTGATCTGCCGAAAGCGGAATTTCAAAAGCTCGCAGCCGAAATGATTTCGAAAGGCCTTCGCGCTTCGAAAGGCACCGCATGAGCGTTTGCCCACGAATCGTTTGTCCCTCTCGCAAAAGTGGTTTGTCGGCGGGGCGCGAGTTCGCCGCGTACTGGATTTCGTTTGGCGCGGATGCTTGCGTTCGGCGGACGTGATCGTGTAGGTTCGTCCGCGATATGGTTCGTCGCGTCATTCTTGGGGCCGTTGTTGCGAGTGCGCTCGTGCGCTATTGTTTGCGTCAAATGGCTGTGAAACCAGGCCAACCTTGGGGCATGATTGTCCCGGGGAGGATACCGATTGCTGTCGGTGTGTGTGGCCGGCAGACTGCGTCGAAGGCAAAAAGGACGCGAAGTGCCCGCATGGTGCGATGAGACCCCAGGGGGCACAAAGGCCGATGAATGCCGCGAGCGTGCGCGTTTTTATGGCCTGCCCTGGTGGTGTGGGGAGTTTCTTGATGATGCCGGACGCTGGACGGCGGCATGGCGCGTCTCGGCGTCGAACGGCATGTGCGCCGCCTGCCCGATGGCTGGGAACCGGTCGCGCGCATCAGGCGCCAGGTCGTTTTACCCGAATGTCCGGCGTTCGCGCCAACGTGACGTTCGGAAGGAAGCTCCGGTGCCGGCGTGGATCCAACGTGTCCCAGTGTTCGTGCGATGCGCCCGTGGAGCATGCAAACCTCCGACGACATGGACCGTGGGTTCGTCCGCGTGCATCGGTAACGATGTCTGGACAAACTTCGATCCGCCCGCTGGATGGGACGGATCGTGCGCATCGAACACCGCGATTGCAGAAGGTATCCTTTGCGGCGGCAAACCTTGCGTCGCATCGATCAACATCTCGCCGCCGGTCATCGAAGAAGCTCCCTGCGTGGCACACGCCAATGTTCCTCATCGATTTTCCGAAGGCGAAGGCGGACGGACCATGCACCTACAGAAGGTCTCGCATGTTCTGGAGATCCATGGCCTGAATGCGCGACAGCGGGCGAGCGGTGCGTACCGTCGGTGAATGATCCGGTTGCCGCGTGCGTGATGCACGAAGGAGGTGTTGTGTGCCCCAATGGTTGGGACTCAACGCAAGTCTTGTACGGCATGATCGATGATCAACGAACGTGCTCGGGTGCTCGTGCTTGCCTTCGACTGGCGCGACGTGCTCGATGAAGGTGCAACTGTTCGGCGATGCGGCTTGCTCGACGACGGAGTTGGAGGTCAACGTGTCTGCCGACATGGGCACGAAACTGTCATCCGATCATGTCGGGGATTGCGCTTGCTGGGAAGACCGCCGACGTGCTCGAGTACAAGCCTGGCGCGTGTGAGCCGAGCGGTGGCGAGTTGCTTGGTGATGTGGTGCTTGCGGATGCTCGCACCTTCTGTTGTCGAGCGCCGGCAAGCTGAACGTTCAGAACCAAGCAAAAAGCGACGCGTTCACGTTGCCGATGATCGGTATCGGTCGCCAGCGCAGGTCCAATGATTTGTCACATGCGCGCGGAGGTGATTCAGCAGGCCGACGAGATCCACATCGAGACGCATGGTCCATCGTTTCGCGATGCGATGCTCGATGAAGCCTCGCAAGCCTGCGCCCGCGTACTGTGCGGTGTCGGCGATGGAGCCAAATAGCTGTCGTTTCGGACCATAGGTTACTCACCAACATCAGTCCGCACCCGCCAACGAGCTTCAATCGATAACACGGCACGACGGTCACGGATCCGAGCGAGTGCACGAACGGGCGTCACGCCTTCAAGAAGCGCGTCCGTCGGAAACGTACCGCGCACGTTCGCCTCGATTGACCACGACGGTGCCCATCGCCATCCGCCTGCGAGCTGCAAACCAACGACGGTTGCAGGGGCAGCACCCAACGAGACGAAGCCACCGAGTCCGACGAACCAACGCTCGAACGGAGCTGGCTGTGACGGCGGGGGCCGCGTCTCGGAACGAGCACCCGGCGGAGCTGCCGGAGGAGGCGGTGACGGTGGGGGAGGGGGCGGAGCTGCAGGACACTGTGCTTGCTCCGCTTTCGCGGGCTTCACGCCCTTGTTCATCTGGACTGCCGCACGTAGCGCGCCTCGATAAAGCACTTCGAAACAGCTCATATTCGCTGGAAGATCGATCCGCTCCTCCTCGAGCATCTGGCCATCGAGGTCCTTGACGACCACGTCCAAGCGGTAAATCGCTGGTGTTTTTGCAATGCGCACCATGATGACTCGCTCGGCCGGCGGCTCGAGCAACGGGCCATCGAGCATTGGTAGAAGCATCCCATTCAAGTCCATCTCGCGTTTGCAGTCCGGCAAACTTGGCGGCACCGACAGTTCGACTCGGTAATGCGGCGCCTCGGCACGCGCTACATTTGGTAACAAAAACCACGTAACCATAGCCAGGAGGCCCAATACCGACCGTCCAGGTGTGCGATTGGACACTGGTTTGCGACTTTTTTGAGGGAGCATGTCGATTTCGAAGATCGTTTTTGGGGGGGTTCGCTCTTTACTGGTGAGGCCCCAGCGCGATGCGATCAAGACGAGGCGACGCGGAGAGGATAACCGTGAGCGAGCAGAAGGCAAAAGAAATGGAGGAATTGGCTCGGCAGGTAAAACCACTCCATGCGTACCTCGTATCACGCGGCGTTCCCGCAATGGATGCATGGGACGTCGTGCAAGAAGCATTCATCACGATATTCAAGCGTCAAGATACGCTCCCTGAATGTGCGGAACAACGGAATGCAATTTTATTCAGCGCGGTCAATTTTGGAATGCGGGCTTATTTCACTGAGCAGAGTCGCGCGTGTGATCGAGCAGCTCGTGCGCATGAATATGCAGTGTTCATGGGCATGACGCAGGAGCGTGACATCTCGGGGGTGCTCGAGGCGCGCGAGCAGCTCGAAATTGTACTTCCGCAGATACCAGCGGAGCAGTGCCAGGTTTTTACCGATAGGGTGCTTGATGGCTTGACGGTTCCCGAGGTTGCCGCGCGGCTCGGGATGAAGGCGAATACGACCAAAGGGTATTGGCGGCGAGCGTTGGAAACGCTTCAAGAGAAATTGGAAAGCCTCGAGCATCGCGGTGTGCGTGGAGTTCTCGTTTTCTTTGCCATTTCGAGTGTCCTCGCGCTGGCCAAGAATGCAAGCGCAATGGTTGGGGGGCTCAGAAAGTTTTTTCGGCCTACGGGTCACGCGCAACTTCGCATCGTCGCAGGTTTAGCAATGGCAGCCGCCGTAATCTTGGTGCCGCCGAATTCGCGTGCGTCGGCAGATGAGGACTTCGCGAATGCGCCATTGTCGGCGACTGCGGCGGGCACCGCAACGCGGCTGGAAGCATCATCCGTCGTGGGGGCGCCCGAGAAGAACGCGTCCAAGGAGGCGCCGAACGTTACCCAATTGCCGTCGCCGCCTGTGCCATCGGTGGTTCCGCGGCAGACAGCGCCGAAAAAGTTCACAATGAATGCCGGTCCACCCGACTATTTGATATCCATGACCATGTCGGCGCTGCGATATGGCAATCCGCAACGGGCGCTCGAGCTGCTCGACCGGTACGTGGCAACGAATGGGAAGGCGGCGAATGCACGGTCGGTGCAAACGCTCCGCGCGCAAGCGCAGCAGGCGATAGCGGCACGGCACTGATGGATTTGGCCCAGCAATCGAATGCTCGTGCGGTCGGTTGATTTCACTTTGCGCAATTGACGATTTCATTCGATTAGGCATGTCGGCCGCTCGAGGTCGCATTTCAAATTGCGTTAAAAGTTTCTAAAACGTTCGCGTCGGGAGCGGTGTGTCCGCAGCACGGGAGGAGTATGTTGCGTCAAGAATATGCAGAGGATTCGCTGGTCGTTCGCGTGGGCGCGAGGATCCGCAAATTGCGCTTGGAGCGAGGGCTATCGCTGCGCGATTTTGGAAAGCAGGCGGGTGTGCACCCGTTCCACGTCATGGCCATCGAGCTGGGCCAATTGGCAGCAAATATCAAGACGCTTCGGGCCATCGCAAAGGCACTCGGAGTCGCGCCGCTCGACCTATTGAACCACGACACCGAAAACGACGATATCGGATGCCTCGTCGAGATGATGCGCAAGCAGCCCGATTGCGTGCGGAAAATCATGCGCAAGGTCAGGCCGCTCGTGGAGAATTGAGAGGCCGGCGTTTGGGGAAGGTAGCTTTGTCCGGATGACCCATCTCATAGATTGTCGAACCAACCTTCATCAACCGTCACGGCTTCAACCAGTTCTCGTTTGAGTCCGAGACCCAGCTCCTTCAATTTGCCCGCAAGTTCGTCGCCATCGACGAGATCAATTGGGGGAGCGCCATCGCGCGTGGCTTCTTTCACTGCGGCGGGGCTAAATGTGCCCGTGGTGATGAACAGTCCCTTGTCGGCACGACCAACCATCGCGCCGCGAAAATCCCGAATTTCGCTGGCGGACACGGTTCCTTTGTATTTCTTGCATTGGAATAACACGTGAAAACTCATCAGCCCATTGATTCGAGCGATCCCGCGTCCGTCGATTCCTCCGTCACCACTTCGACCCGTAACCTCGACCTGGGTGAACCCCGATTCTCGGAGCAGTCGCTGGACCAGCCGTTCAAATGCGGCAGGCGAGAGTTTTTGGGTCAAGATGAAGTGCAGCTTTTGCTGCCATTGGGCCTCCGTGGGTACTTCCGGGGGCTGTGCCTCGCTTTGCTCATCCTGCTCGCCCTTCTTATCGGCTGCTCTGACGCTTCGGACCACATCTTGCGGGTCAACGTCCTTCACCTGCTTGGCCCGCGCAGTGAGAGACCAAATCCCACGCGCCGAGTTCTCCAGGAGGCCGTACTTCCGCAGGTACGTCCGCGCCCATGCGAGGCGGTAGCCTACTTCGGTCTGATTGCTCTTCTCAGGATCGTGAAGTTGGGACACCACGCCTGTTCCTCCAGCGAGCGTTGGGGGGCGTCGCCCAAATCAGTGGATGCCGAGCTCGAATACTGTGTAGCCTGCGTTCGTGCTCAAAGCTCTCCTACATCGAAAGCTTCCCCGTAGCATCGTCGAGAGCGATGACGCTGCCGGCGCCGAGAACTTCGCCCATGTTGAGCCTACGCGACGCGAGGATCCGCTCACGGCGTCGATTTTCGAACGGCTCGCGTACCTTCCGGCCAGCCTGACCTGGGAGATTCTTCGTCGGGCGACCAAAGCGCTTGCGGATGGGTCAGCGTTGCCCGTCCATGCCCCTTCGGGCGCTCCGATATGGTCCTTTTGGCCCAGCCTTCGACCCGGCGCCGACGGAGTGAACCGGCAACGCGTCGAGCCTGATGTGCTTGTCTCGTGGGTAGATACGTTGCTTGTTGTCGAAGCGAAGCATTATGGTGACCAACGTGCCAATCAATGGGTCGAGCAAATTCGGGCCGTTCGCGTAATGCCCGAGCATTCGGGCAAGCGCATTTGGCTCATTGCGGTCGGAGGAAACGTTTCACGCGAGCAAGAAGCACAAGCGGCCCATGTTCGTCGCGCTCTCTCGAATGCATCACCGGGATTGCTTGCGCTGCGTTGGGAAGACCTGCATCATGCAATCGACGACTTTCGCATTTCGTCCCGGGCGCCCGAGCAATCGGCTGTCTTGAACGACATCGCCGCGGCGCTCGACGCATGGGGGTATCGCAAGAAAACGTGGTTTTCGTCGCTGCGTGCGATTGGGCCATCGATTCAATCGGAAAAAGCCATGGCTGCGCTACAGGCGTGGAGAGTGCGATGAACGACAAGAAAAATGAATTGGCGGCAGCGCTCGTGGATGTGCGTCGCGCGTATCGATTGCTGCATGCGTACCATCGGCGAGTAAACGACCTGTTCCACGTGGCTCACGAATTTCTTGCGAAGCAGGGGGCGGAATTCGCGTCATGGGGACCCATCAATGTTTGGATGTTACCCCAGAAGACCAAACCGTTTTTCAGGCCAGAGACGTGGGCATGGGATTTGACGCCGGCCTATCAGGTGGAGTGCGTTTGGCGTAGATCGCGGGTTGGCACGCACCACAAGATTCACCTACACGCTATCGCAGATACTGGCTACGACGCCTCGGGCGAAGGAGAACCCAACCCTGCCAAGTTCGAGCCTGAGGAAGCGTGTCGGTCCGAGCTTCGAGTGGGACTACATCGAACGCGTGCCAGTGAGCCTGATTGGGGCGCTGCGTGGAAACAACAGTCCAGGAATTCCGCAAGGAAAGACGGTGACGTTCATCGGATCAAGATTGGGGATGACGAATACGCGTATCGCTACTTTGACATCAATCTTGTCGAGCTTGGGGACGAGCACGCTGTGAAGGAAAAACTTTTGCAGCCAATCGATGAATGGATTTCGGGCGCTTGAAGCTATCCCAAGAGCCCTTCCCAAAGCCCATTTACCGCAATATCAGGCACCCCGGCCTGTTGTTAGAACAAGTAAGCTTTTTAACGTTGTGTGGCGTGGCGGTCTTGGGGGCAGCCGTCGAGACGGCAGAAGAAATCTTTCGCGATCTCCAAATCTCACTTGCGTCGTAGAATTTGCGGTTTACGATGCTCGGCCCTTCCAAGGGCGAACAAGCGCCCATTCGGCGAGGGGAATGAAGGGGCGAATCATGGGGATGAAGGACGACATCGTCGGGCGACTCAAAGAGGTGCTTGCCACGGGTGACTACTCGATCACGGACTCAGACAGCATCCCTGGGCCAGGTGACAACCGGCTCACGTTCGGGAATACGGGCGTGCGGTTCTGGGCATCGACGTTGTACATCGACATGCGCGGGTCCACGAAAGTGCTCAATCAATTCAAGGCGCACAACGTGGCGAAAATCCACAAGGCATACCTGTACACCGCAACCACGCTCATTGCGGACGCAGGTGGGCAAATCAGGAGCTACAACGGCGATAGCATCCTCGCGTTTTTTCCGAAGAACGAGAAGGCGACGATCAACAAGGCAGTGAAAACCGCGATGCACATCAAGTGGATGTTGACGGAAGATTCAGTAAAGAAGCTGTTCGAGCCGTATCAGCACGTGCTCGATTTCGGCATTGGTATCGATCATGGGCAAGTCCTTTGCGTAAAAGCCGGTCTCGCTCGGAACGACAATCATAACGATCTCGTCTGGCTTGGAGATGCTGTAAATCGGGCCGTGAGGTTGAGCGATCGAGGCCGATCCCCCAATTGCGTATATGTATCCGATATCTGTCGCACCAACATGGACGGTGATACGAAACTCGCTAATGGTGTGGATATGTGGGTGGAGGATTTCGTTGAGTATAATGGTTCTCGCGAGCGAGCATGGAGGACAAACTATGGCTGGGTGGTCAAATGAAAAGCCGATTCGAAGGGCAAGACGGCCGTCGTCGGCTCCTGGACGCGCTCCTCGAGCAACGGGCCGTCGCGCATGACCAAGCGATCGCGCAGCAAATCGCCGACGCCGCGGATATTCGCGTTCATCAAGCGGGTGACGTCCTCATGCAACAGGACGATAATGGCAACGATGTCGCCTTTCTGCTCGCAGGTCGTGTCGATATTCTCGTAAACGCGCAGCGCGTCGCTTCTCGAATGGCAGGCGAGCACGTCGGTGAGATGACCGCAATCGATCCCAAGGCGAAACGCAGCGCAACGGTGCGTGCGTCTGAAGAAACGGCTGCGGCATGGGTCACCGAATCGAAAATCACTGAGATCGCACAGCAACATCCCGCGCTATGGCGCGGCTTTGCGCGTTTGCTGGCGGATCGTCTGCGTGAACGGGGGGCGCTCGTGCGCACGCCAAACGCGCAACCAAGGCTTTTCATTGGTTCGTCCGTTGAAGGGCTTGAAATCGCGCGAATCGTCCAAAAGGAGCTCACGCACGATCCAATGGTCGTGACGATTTGGAGCAATGGTGTGTTTGGCCCGTCCGGCGTTCCGGTCAATGATCTGCTTGCCGAATCTGCAAGATCCGATTTTGCCCTATTCGTGCTACGGGGTGACGACACGACGCAGAGCCGCGGAACGGACTCGCCCGCTCCTCGTGACAACGTGATCTTCGAGCTGGGTTTGTTCATGGGAGCGTTGGGGCGTGAGCGAACGCTCTTGCTTCGACCGCGTGGCGGGAACATCAAGACGCCGTCGGATCTTCTCGGCATCACGCCGCTCGAGTACAATGTCCCTGTAGCGCCGAGCGACATCGAAGCGGCCTTGGGCCCCGCGTGCCAGGAAATACGTACCCTCGTAAAACGACTTGGTTCGCGGTAGCCAAGATTCAAATTGTGGCGTGAAACAATACATCCTTCCGACAAGCCGCTTTAGAGCGAGCGCCGATGAGCGACGCACTGCCAAACGCGCCCATGGATGACGTCATCTGCTGTCTTGACAAACTGAATCAAAGTGCGTCTCTTACCGCAACCGAGGCTGCGATTCTATCGCGATCTACGACCGCGCCCGTCGTCAAGGCTGCCGTCCTTGCCCGTCTTCTTCATCGCCCAGCAACGAATATCGAAACCCAATTGTGTGCGCAACTCGCGGCCGAATTGCCAGACGTTACGGCCACGCTTCGCTCCGCATTTCCCGAGCATTGCTCGGCATTGTCAGTGCCGACGGTCAATCCGCATCCTCGCGTGACGCGTGTGCTGCGGGCCGATTGGACCGATGGAGCTGCACGGTGTGCAGATCTTCGCGCATTCCTCGACGATTACGTGCACGAACGACTGCCCTCCCATCTGGTCGCGGCGTGGCTCGGAACCGTCATGGAGCGCGGCATGTCTATGGAATGCCTTCATGACATGACCCACGCAATGAAAGACTCCGGGCGCACCTATGACTATCGTGGTGCCGCTCCGCTTGCCGGCCGAAAACTCGTCCGACGATATCCAACGGGCGGCTTGTCGGAAAAAGCAGCTCTAATCCTGCCAAGCGTTCTCGTCAAGGCGGCGACAAATATCCCCATTGCCTCGAATTTCTTGGTTGCACGTTCGCTTGGTTTTACTGGTGGAACATGGGACAAACTATCGGCCATTCCTGGGTTTCGCTTTCCCGAACCCGGTGACGAGAGCATCGAAGTCATGTCACGCTGCGGTGTCGCGATGACGGTTACGCATGGTGATCTCAATCCCGCTGATCGAAAGCTTTATCAATTGCGCAGCGTGACCGGAACCATCGAATCACACGAGCTCATTGTCGCAAGCATTGCGAGCAAACAATTGGCCGTCCCCGCCGACCATCTGCTGCTCGACGTCCGATACGGTGAGGGGGCGTTTCTCCGCTCGGAAGCCGAGGCGCGTCGCTGTGCCGACGCTATGCTTTCCGTTGTTGCGGAAGGCGGTGTGCCATGCTCCGCTCACCTGACCGATACGCCGCAGCCCAATGGAATGGCCATCGGCAATGCCCTCGAAGTAGCGGAGGCATTGGCAACGATGGGCATTGGCGCATCCTCTGACTGGGACGCCCGTGCATTGCGCGAGCAGCGTGAGTTGGTGTTGACGTTCTATGGCCTCCTCATGTTGCGCGCACACGGCAGCGCGACTACGGATGCGTGGGTGATCGAGGCGCGCGGGTGGTTCGAATCGGGGGAGGTCGGTTTGGCGTTCGAGACGCTGCTCGAGGCGCACGGCGTTCGGCCACAAACCATCGACGCATTGCGACAAAACCCCTTTGGCACGCTCGGACTTTCAGGAGTGCACATCCCGGTTGCGAGTGCGCGAGAGGGTCAATTGCTGCGAATCGATCAACGGCGTCTTGGCCATCTCGTCAACTTTGGACTTGGTGCCGGTGGCAATGACTATGGCGGTGCATTTCGAGCACGAGCGGGCATCAGAATTGGCTTTCGGATAGGCGACCACATCAATGAAGGCCAGCCACTCTGCTGGATTTTCAGCGTTGAACCGCAAGTAACGGATGAATTCATAGTCGCCGTCAAGGAGTGTTTCATTGTCGGGTAATCCCATGGGTGCAACGAAGGCGCGTCAGGGATTGTGGATGGCGCTCGGGTCCGTCATGCTCATGGCGGGCTGGTATCCGGCGATGAAGGTCCTCATGGGACGCATCTCGCCCATTCAAGCCGCAACCATCGAAGCTGTTGGAATGACTGTGGCCGCGGCCGTATGGAGCAGATTTCGAGGACGTGCTATTACGCTGAAGGATACTCGGCAATGGGCTGCCTTTTCTCTTCTGAATGCAGCCGCGCTCGCACTTTTGTATCTGAGTTTGGCGCAATTGAGTCCGATTGTTGTGTCGCTGGTGGGGCGCTCGTACGTTGTCGTTTGCGCCATTCTTGGCGTTTTCGTTCTGCATGAACGACTTTCGGTGCGAGACTGGTCCCTGATTATTATTTCGACAGGCAGTACGGTGATATTCATTCAAGGCGACGCCGAACGGGTATCGCCATGGGGCGTCGTCCTTTCAATGGGTTATGTCGTTTGCTTTGCATTTGCGAATTTGCTGGCAAAACGCTTCGCTTCCGGTGCTACACCAAGCACGACGTTATTCTGGTCGCGGGTGCTTGCTGCCATCGTGCTGCCCGTCTTGGGGCTAGCCCTCGAAGGACGGGCTTTCTTGTCATTGGATGTCGGGGCGGCGGTGTGGGTGCTCGGCTGTTCCCTCGTGACGATGTTTGCTGGTCTTTGGTTGTATTATCGTGCCCTTAGTGCCGCATCGTTCACACTCGTCAATGTTTTGCGAGCGCTTGGGCCGATCTTCGTATTCTTTTATTCGCTGCCACTGATGACTCACTGGCCGTCGATAGGTCAAATCATTGCCGGTATCGTTTGCATCGTCAGTATTGCAGTCCTGTCACTTTTTCCGCAGCGCATTGCTAAACGCACGGCTCATTCTCGTGAGCTTTCCGCAACCGAGATCGGAAAAACATGACCGCGGAAACACCCGGAAAACTTATCGTTGCTGTTGGGTTGCCGTGTTCGGGAAAATCGTCCGTCATGGGTGCTCTCGGTTCGATGATCAACGCTCGAGTTTTTCTCGAGCCTGAAGAACGTGAATGGGGCAATGCCGTTCTGCAATGGGAACAGTGTTGCCATTTCACGGGCCTCATGTGGTTCCGATCGGCGCGTGTGCCGCTTTTGCGCGAAGCAGATCGAATTCGTGCAGCGGGTGGTGTGGCGCTTGTGGATTCATATTATGACAAACTCATTGCCCACTATCTTGCCCGTCCGGGCATGGAATGGTTGCTCTCACCAGATGATCATTATTTTGACTTGGCTATGGGCATTGCACGTACTGATTGGCGCATTCTACCGGATGCAGATTGCATCGTCACGTTCAAGTTGAACCGTCGGATTGGCGAGTGATGCTTGCTCGTCGCAATCGCGCGCTCGATCGCGATGAAGCATTCTCGAAGAGTTATGAGACGCAGCGCTACTTCATCGAAGCAGCGATGCAACTTGCGGCCGAACGGAATATTCGCATCGTGCACTTCCGCCAAGCCTTCGGAACGGTCGAAGATGCGGCCGAGCGCCTTTCGCGTTGCTTTGCGAAGCTGGGGTTTTGCCATGAAATCGTTCGTTCGTGTTGTCATTCGCAGGGCTGACGGTCGATTCCTCGTGCTGCGCGAGCCTGGACGGCCATTTTGGAATTTCCTGGCGGCAAAGTCGAGGCCGACGAAAAGCCCGCCGAGGCGGCTGCGCGTGAATTGCGAGAAGAAACGTCAATCGAAGCGCCTGTGACGTCGCTCAAGCTGGTTGCGCACGATGTATACGACGTGCTAGGCACGCAGTGGGAGGGTTTTTTCTTTTTCGCCCACGAAGCCATGGGGGAATGCGTACCCGAACGAGCGGATCCCCCGGTCGAGTGGTCGTGGGTCACCATTGCTGAGACGGCGGTACTCGCATCACTGCCGGGTTTACTGACCGGTGTGGCGGAGAAGGTCGATGCCGGTGGGATGGTGACAGTTGTCAACTGCGCGAGCATGAACCATCCCCAAATATGAAGTCTGAGTGGCCTCGTAATGGAAGCATTCAGTATCCGCACGTCCTGCCGGGCACCGTTCAAGCCTCTCCCTCCCCGACAAACCCTCCCCAACATTTTCCACCGCTTGCCCGTTGCCCACATTTGCCCACGCAGGCGTACCTCTGCGTCGTTTCCCGTCTCGTCGTGTCGCGTTGCCCATGGCCCCCTCGTTATCGCAGCGTGGCTGAGGCGTTCCATTTTGTGTTGTTGTTTCAGTCAGTTACGAGGGGTTTGCCATAAGGAAGTTTCCCTATTCCTAAACCACTGCCTGGGCCGCTCGTGCTGTGCGGACCTCAACAGAAGTCGCCGCCGGCTCAGACCGTCCGGCCTTCAAGTCGAGCACGCTCGCGGATCCTTCCGTGGGCAAACCCTTTCGAGGAGGGTTGAGGCCACTGTGAGGCCACGGCTGAGTCAGGTGAGGAAGTTCGAGGAGGTGGGGGCGCGTAAGTGCTTGAAATGATTGGCGCCCCAGGCAAGAATCGAACTTGCGACCAACGGTTTAGGAATAGGGAAACTTCCTTATGGCAAACCCCTCGTAACTGACTGAAACAACAACACAAAATGGAACGCCTCAGCCACGCTGCGATAACGAGGGGGCCATAGGCAACGCGACACGACGAGACGGGAAACGACGCAGAGGTACGCTCGCGTGGGCAACATGTGGGCAACGGGAAAGGTTGGTCGAACTGTTGGCGGGTGAGCGACGCATCTGATCGCAACGGAGCACAATCCTTCCCAATCGCCGCCCGTTCGTAGTACCTTGCCCGAATTCCCATGCTCAAAGAGTCCCATGACGAATCGGCCGTGCACCGACCTGATGCAAACCGTATCGCGCTGCGCGCCATAAGGACGGTGCTCGACGCCGCAGCGCCGACGACCATCACGGTCGAGGGCGTGCCCGTCGAGGTGCAAGTCGAACGATTGCCCTCGGCACGCTGGCCAGCTCGCGGACTCGAGGGGCTCGACGAAAGTGCCGACGGTCCATTGCCAGGTGCTGTACGCGCGCGTTGCACCTGGCCAGGTGGAAGCACAGAACTGCTTTTGAGTGTCGCCTGGTGGCCAAGAGGAAGCAGTTACCGCGATCTGACGGGCATCCGCACGACGGTTGCTGCGACGGGACAAGAAATCGGGTGGATCACCGTGGCCCTACGTATTCGCGGGCATGCCGACGGCGAAACCGCTCAAATCACGGCAGCCTTTGCGCCATTCAAGCGCGGAGGCGAAAACGCCGACGAAGTCATGACGCGTATTGCGTATCCGCTTCAAGCTGCGGTAGAACGGGCGAAATTGCCTCGAACATCGCCCTGGTATGTCGAAGCATTCTCTGTCCAGTTGCCGAGTGGTAATGTTGAACCATCTGCGGGAGAAGGATTCAAGCGGCTCGTACATCTCGCGCTGCTGAAATTGCCATTCTTCGTTCGAGGTGATCAAGGAGGCGTCGTCGGAAAGCCGCCATTCGATATCGAGAAAGTGGCGATCAAAAACTCGACGACTCAGGGGACGAACGGCTTATCCCATACGCCAGTAAAATCGATTCCGTCGCCCGCAAGCCCGCGCAAGGACGGCATTTGGCCGCTGCCGGGTGGAGTACGTCAATATAAACGCACGCTCGAGGCCTTGCTTGAAGAATTGCAAGCCGGGCCCATTTCGGAGATTGCTCTGCATGCAATTTTCACGAATCGGTACGAGGTCACGGGATCGACAGCGCGCAGCGGATACATCAACCTGCTCCTGTATCTCGGCTTTTTACAATTCCGCGATGAGCAGTTTGCACTCACTGCGGACGGTGAAACGTACCTCGTGTCGCGGCAATCCAAGGAGCTCTTCAACCGGCTTCATTCGGTATATACGGGAGTGCTCGACCTTCTCGTCATCATCAAAGCACTTCGACGCGCAGGAACCGCTGCACTTCGCGACTTGCTTCCGGCACTGATTGGCAAGGATTGGAAAACGGCGAACCAGGTTGCGTTTCGTCGAAATTGGCTGCTGTCGCTGGGCGCAACGGACAGACATGACGACGGTGACGAATTGACTGATTTCGGCCGAGAACTGCTCGCCGACCATGCTGATGAAGTTATGACGATTCAAGCGCGGCTCGATGAAATCCTCGCCGAGCGGGGTTTATCGCCTACGATCCAGGAGTCGGAGGGCAATGAGGACGATGGCGATGTGATTGGTGACGATCCGCTGTTGAATAATGTCGCGACGAAACCGGATCAACATACCGCCATTGCACCCTCTGCGTGGGATGACACGAAACTCGACTTGACGCCCGAAGGATGCGCATCGTTCACACAACATCTCGAACTTCCCGATGGTGTCATGGCGCAAGCGTGCGCGGCGCTATCGGCGGGCAAGCACATTCTTTTCGTTGGACCGCCAGGTACGGGAAAAACAGAAATGGCAAAGGCGCTTGCCAAGGCTGCGGCAAGCGATGGTTATTGCGCGGGCTCATTCATGGCGACGGCTTCCGCCGATTGGACGACATTCGATACCGTGGGTGGATATGCCTTGCAGAAGGACAATACGCTCGCTTTCCGGCCCGGCGTTTTTCTTCGGGCGATTGAACGATATCAATGGCTCGTGATCGACGAATTGAACCGAGCCGATGTCGATCGAGCATTCGGCGAATTGATGACCGTACTCTCCGGACATGCCATCGACACGGCATTGCAGCGCGAGGACGGATCCGTCGTATCGATTGGACCCGACAAGACCCATACGTATCGCGTGCCGCCCACATTCCGTGTCCTTGCGACGATGAATACGTGGGACAAGACGTCGCTATTTCGGCTATCCTACGCAGTGCAGCGACGTTTCGCAATCATTCATATCGACGCTCCGAGTGATGAGATCTACGCGCGCCTGCTCCAAAACCATGCGCGCCGAGAAGGCATGAGTCCGCCGCTGCCCGAGGAGGCGGTCGGGCCCATGACTCGGTTATTCAGCGAAAGCGGACTGTTTGCCCATCGCCCGATTGGCCCAGCCATTGCGCTCGACATGATTCATTACATGCGTCGGCGGCAAGCTTCGGGGGATGGTTGTGCGGAAGCCATGGCAATGTATCTGTTACCGCAGCTCGAGGGGTTGCCACAAGAGCCCGCAATCAAGGCCCTTCGCATCTTGCTCGCGACCTTGTCAGGGTGGACGTCGACAGAGGCCATTCAACGATTACGACGACGTTACGAGGAACTCTTTCCGCATTTCCGTTTTGGTGCATCGTGAGCGACGGCAGTTGGGAAATTTTTGTAAGGACCCATTTTCCGGGGTATCTTTTACCCAACTCACGCGTGGAGCCCATTTCTGCCGAAGAAGCCGCCCGGTTCCTCGAACGGATCACAGGTCGCCAGCATGCACTCGAATTGTTGCGGGCAGTGGCTACGCTGGCGCCACGAATCAAGGAATTGCGCGTCTTTGCGACAGAGCTTCTTCCGGATCTCGCGCGCCACTTACCATCCCGAACTGAGATCATCGCACGAGATTGGCGCGGAGCATTTCACGGGCGGCTCGACGTTCAACGCACGCTGGCGCATCGCGCTTCTGGCGATCCTGCACGATTTTCGACCACAACTCGGCAGCGTAGCTTCGCTTTGCCGGAAAATGTGCTCGTGCGAGCCATTGCCGAGCGACTCCTTGGTGTTCTCGTAGATCTTCGGCAAGCGAACGTGCTCGAAGAAGACGGGTGGAGCATTGATGCCCGAGGTTGCGAGGGCGAGCTTCGACGTCTGCTGGCAACGACGGAACTGCGCAATGTACCACTGGAACCAGTGATGGCGGCGCATGAACAAGCCGCTCGAGCAGCGGGGCACCCTGCCTATCATGCGGCGCTCGAATGGCATACGGCACTTCGTACCGGGCTCGACGCGGACGATCCGGACAACATTGCCGCGGTTCTCGCGGCCGGAGCGCTGATGCCATTGAAGAATCACAAGCGATTCGAGGTGGCTGTATTGATCCGTTTGATCCAAGCATTATGGGCGAAGCTGCAGCAAGTCGGCGATGGAGGTTGGGCGTTTTTCCGGTGCATCGTTCGCAAAGATCGCGACGAAGTGGCCTCATTCGAGCACTCCAGCGGAGCGCGCGTTCGTGTGTATTATGATCAGGCGTTGCTCGACGCGGGAGCTTGTGAAGATTCCGCTCGGCATTACCTCGCACAGCATGGCCGAATGCGACCCGATGTGACCGTAGTCGTAGAGAAGGGTGACATGAAGCGCGCGGCGGTCATCGAGATCAAGCACTCCGAACGACCCGATTACATTCTCAGCGGTCTGCACGAGGCAATGCTCTATCGCTGGGAATATGCTGCACAACTGCACGGGTGGCCCAAGGCGATCTTGGTGGCATCGTCGAATGTACCGGGCGCGCCAAGGAAAACTGACGATGTGATTGCAGTCGGGTGGAAAGACTGGGTGCCTGATATTGCGGTAGACGGGCTTTTGGAAGGGGTCTTGGGATAGCTTCAAGCGCCCGCAATCCATTCGTCGATTGGCCGCAAGAGTTTTTCCTTTATGGCATGCTCGTTGGCGAGCTCAACGAGCTCGATGGCAAAATAGCGGTACGCGTATTCGTCATTCGCAACCTTGACCCGATGAATTCCCCCGCTTTTCCTTGCGGAATTCACGGACACCTGTTTCCACGCAGCGCTCCAATCAGGCTCACTGGCACGCGTTCGATGAAGTCCCACTCGAAGCTCGGACCGACACGCTTCCTCAGGCTCGAACTTGGCAGGGTTGGGTTCTCCTTCACCCGAGGCGCCATAGCCAGTATCCGCGATAGCGTGTATGTGTATCTTGTGGTGCATGCCACTTCGCGATCTACGCCAAACACACTCCACCTGATAGGCCGGCGTCAAATCCCATGCCCACGTCTCTGGCCTGAAAAATGGTTTGGTCTTCTGGGGCAGCATCCAAACATTGATGGGGCCCCATGACTCGAATTCCGCCTGCTGCTTCGCAAGAAATTCATGAGCCACGTAGAGCAGATCGTTTACTCGCCGATGGTACGCATGCAGCAATCGATACGCGCGCCGCACGTCCACGAGCGCCGCCGCCAATTCATTTTTCTTGTCATTCATCGCACCCTCCACGCTTGCAGTACGGCCATGGCTCGTTCTGCCTGAAACGACGGACCACTCCGTCGCAGCGTCGCGAACCACGTTTTCCTGCGATATCCCCATGCATTGAGCGCTGCGGCAATGTCGTTCAAAACGGCCGATTGTTCGAGGGTGTGACGACGTGCGAAGCTCGTCGACTGCGTGATGTAGGTCCTCCCATCGCAGCGCGAGCAATCCCGGTGATGCATTCGAGAGTTCACGACGAACATACGCCGCTTGCGCCTTTTGCTCGTGCGTAACGATCCCTCCAACGGCAATGAGCCAGATACGCTTGCCCGAATGCTCGGGCATTGCGCGAACGGCTCGAATTTGCTCGACCCATTGATGTGCGTGTTGCTGCCCGTAATGCTTCGCTTCGAGGACCAGCACAGTATCGCGCCAGGAGACGAGCACATCCGGCTCGACACGTTGCCGGTTCACTCCGTCGGCGCCGGGTCGAAGGCTGGGCCAAAAGGACCATGTCGGAGCGCCCGAAGGGGCATCGACGGGCAACGCTGACCCATCCGCAAGCGCTTTGGTCGCCCGACGAAAAATGTCCCAGGTTAGATTGGGCGGGAGGTACGCAAGCCGCTCGAAGACTGTCGCTGTGAGCGGATCCTCGCGTCGCGTAGGCTCAACATGGGCACTGTTCTCGGCGTCAGCAGCGTCGTCACTCTCGACGATGCCGCGCGGAAGCTTTCGATGCAGCAGAGCTTTGAGCACAGGCGCACGCTACACGATTTTGGCACTTGGCATCCAAAGTTTCCGATGGAGGTTCGTTCCGGGTGTGCGCTCGTGGTGCTCAGCGACATGTGGTTCGAAACGACAAGGCCACCATCCCCAAAGGTCCGCCTCTCAATTCTCCACGAGCGGCCTGACCTTGCGCATGATTTTCCGGACGCAATCGGGCTGCTTGCGCATCATCTCGACGAGGCATCCGATATCGTCGTTTTCGGTGTCGTGGTTCAATAGGTCGAGCGGCGCGACCCCGAGCGCCTTTGCGATGGCCCGAAGCGTATTGGTATTCGTTGCCACTTGCCCCAGCTCGATAGCCATGACGTGAAACGGGTGCACACCCGCCTGCTTTCCAAAATCGCGCAGCGATAATCCTTGCTCCATGCGCAATTTGCGGATTCTCGCGCCCACCCGAACGACCAGCGAATCTTCTTCATATTGTTGACGCAACATACTCCTCCCGTGCTGCGGACACACCGCTCCCGACGCGATCTTTGTAGAGACCGTCAATGCAATCCGAAATGCCGCCTCGAGCGGCCGACATGCCTAATCGAATGAAATTGTCAATTGCGCAAGTGAAATTAACATCGACCGCACGAGCTTTCGATTGCTGGGCCAAATCCATTAGTGTCTTGCCGCTATCGCCTGCTGCGCTTGCGCGCGGAGCGTTTGCACTGACCGTGCATTCGCCGCCTTCCCATTCGTTGCCACGTACCGGTCGAGCAACTCGAGCGCCCGTTCAGGTTTGCCATATCGCAGCGCCGACATGGTCATGGATATCAAATAGTCGGGTGGACCAGCATTCATTGTGAACTTTTTCGGCGCTGTCTGTCGCGGAACCACCAATGGCACCGGCGGCGACGGCAATTTGGTAACCCTCGGCGCCTCCTTTGGACGCGTTCTTCTCGGGCGCAACCGCGACGGATGCTGCTTCCGGCCGCGATACGGTGCCCGCCACAGTCGCAAAATTCGCTCCTCATCTGCTGACGCACGCGAATTCGGCGGCACCAACATGACGGCGGCTGCCATTGCTAAACCTGCGACCATGCGAAGTTGTGCGTGACCCGTAGGCCGAAGAAACTTTCTGAGCCCCCCAATCATTGCGCTTGCATTCTTGGCCAGCGCGAGGACACTCGAAATGGCAAAGAAAACGAGAACTCCACGCACACCGCGATGCTCGAGGCTTTCCAATTTCTCTTGAAGCGTTTCCAACGCTCGCCGCCAATACCCTTTGGTCGTATTCGCCTTCATCCCGAGCCGCGCGGCAACCTCGGGAACTGTCAAGCCATCGAGCACCCTATCGGTAAAAACCTGGCACTGCTCCGATGGTATCTGCGGAAGTACGATTTCGAGCTGCTCGCGTGCCTCGAGCACCCCCGAGATGTCACGCTCCTGCGTCATGCCCAGGAACACTGCATATTCATGCGCACGAGCTGCTCGATCGAACGCGCGACTCTGCTCAGTGAAATAGGCCCGCATCCCAAAATTGACCGCGCTGAAGAAAATTGCATTCCGTTGTTCCGCACATTCCGGAAGCGTATCTCGACGCTTGAATACCGCAATGAATGCTTCCTGCACCACGTCCCATGCATCCATTGCGGGAACGCCGCGTGATACGAGGTACGCATGGAGAGGTTTTACCTGCCGAGCCAATTCCTCCATTTCTTTGCCTTCTGCTCGCTCACGGTTATCCTCTCCGCGTCGCCTCGTCTTGATCGCATCGCGCTGGGGCCTCACCAGTAAAGAGCGAACCCCCCCAAAAACGATCTTCGAAATCGACATGCTCCCTCAAAAAAGTCGCAAACCAGTGTCCAATCGCACACCTGGACGGTCGGTATTGGGCCTCCTGGCTATGGTTACGTGGTTTTTGTTACCAAATCCAGCGCGTGCCGAGGCGCCGCATTACCGAGTCGAACTGTCGGTGCCGCCAAGTTTGCCGGACTGCAAACGCGAGATGGACTTGAATGGGATGCTTCTACCAATGCTCGATGGCCCGTTGCTCGAGCCGCCGGCCGAGCGAGTCATCATGGTGCGCATTGCAAAAACACCAGCGATTTACCGCTTGGACGTGGTCGTCAAGGACCTCGATGGCCAGATGCTCGAGGAGGAGCGGATCGATCTTCCAGCGAATATGAGCTGTTTCGAAGTGCTTTATCGAGGCGCACTCCGCGCGGCAGTCCAGATGAACAAGGGCGTGACGCCCGCGAAAGCGGAGCAAACACAGTGTCCTGCAGCTCCGCCCCCTCCCCCACCGCCACCGCCTCCTCCACCTCCTCCTCCGCAGTGTTCGCCTTGCGAGCTACCTCTCACCCCAGCGGCGAAGCCCCTACTCCATTGGTTTGTTGGAGCCGGCGCACGCGTCGACTTTCGCGTTGCCCCTGCAACCGTCGTCGGCTGCATCTCCTGGCGGCTGGCGATGGTCTCCATCGTGGTCAATCGAGGCCACATGCGGGTACCTTTGCCGGCGGACGCGCGGCCCTGGGCGTGACCGTCGTTCGAGTACACTCGCTTGGTCCTTTGCCGTGGTGCCGTGTTACCGCATCAAAGTGTTCGGGCTGTGCGGCGAGCTCATCTGGGGAAACGCATGGTTCACTCCCCTCAAACCTACCAGACCGCAGGTCGATACGGCGCGGTTCCTAGGTGCTGGAGCCCGCGGATTCTTCGAGCAGAGTCTGTCGGATCGCTGGTCGGTGCGCATGGATGTCGATCTCTTCGCGCCCATCATGCGCGCGCAAATCGAAGACGACAACCTGGCAGAGCGCTGGGACACGTCGGCGGTTTCGGGCAGCGCGAGCGCGTCGGTGCTCGTGTGGTTTTGACCGCGTCAGATCGTCGGTGTGCGACAGCAGAAGGTGCGAGCATCCGCAAGCACCACATCGCCAAGCAACTCGCCACCACTCGGTTCACACGCGCCAGGCTTGTATTCGAGCACGTCGGAACGCTTTCCGGCAAGCGCGACGCCAGGCATGAGGAGGTGACAGTCCGACGCCATGTCGACAGACACGTTGACCTCCAACTCCGTCGTCGAGCAAGCCGCATCGCCGAACAGTTGCACCTTCATCGAGCACGTTGCGCCAGTCGAAGGCAAGCACGAGCACTCGGAGCACGTTCGTTGATCATCGATCATGCCGTACAAGACTTGCTTTGAGTCCCAACCATTGGGGCACAAAACATCTCCTTCGTGCATCACGCACGCGGCAAACGGATCATTCACCGACGGTACGCACCGCTCGCCCGCTGTCGCGCATGCAGGCCATGGATCACCCGAACATGCGAGACCTTCTGTGGTGTACGGTCCGTCCGCCTTCGCCTTCGGAATGTCGATGGGAGGAACAGTGGCGTGTGCCACGCAGGGAGCTTCTTCGATGACCGGCGGCGAGATGTTGATCGACGCGACGCAAGGTTTGCCGCCGCAAAGGATACCTTCTGCAATCGCGGTGTTCGATGCGCACGATCCGTCCCATCCTGCGGGCGGATCGAAGTTTGTCCAGACATCGTTACCGATGCACGCGGACGAACCCACGGTCCATGTCGTCGGAGGTTTGCATGCTCCAACGGGCGCGTCGCACGAACATGCGGGACACGTTGGATCCACGCCAGGCACCGAGCTTCCTTCGAACATCACGTTGGGTGCGAACGTTGGACATTCGGGCAGAACGACCATCGCTCCTGACGCGAGCACGACTGGTTCCCAGCCATCGGGGAGCATGGCGCATGTGCCGTTCGAACACGCCGAAGACGCGCCATCCGCAGCATCTCCAGCGTCTGCGCCATCAAGAAACTCCGCACACCACCAGGGCAGGCCATAATAACGCTGCACGCTCAAGCGGCATTCATCGAGCCTCGTGCCGCCGGGAGTCTCATCGCACCATGCAGGCACGTCGACCCCTCTTTTCCCTTCGACGCAGTCTTCGGGCCACACACAGCGACAGCATTCGCGTATGAGCCCATCCGGACAATCATGCCCAAGGTTGGCGCTACTTACACAGCCATTGACCGCAAACAAGGCAGCACTGAGCGCACTCGCAACAACGGCCCCAAGAATGATTCGACGAACCATAGCGCGGACGAACCTACACGATCACGTCCGCCGAACGCAAGCATCCGCGCCAAACGAAATCCAGTACGCGGGCGAACTCGCGCACTGTCGACAAACCCCTTTTGCGAGAAGGACAAACGATTCGTGGGTAAACGCTCATGCTGTGCCTTTCGAAGCGCGAAGGCCTTTCGAAATCATTTCGGCTGCGAGCTTTTGGAATTCCGCTTTCGGCAGATCACGTTGCTTCTCCAGCAAGCTTGCAAGCGGATGTTCGTCGGGGAACATGCAAAGCACGGCCGGATGGACGCCAAAAACGTCCGCAATGCGATCGAGCATGTCTCTCGTGATGTCTTCGCTTCCTTCGTCGAGCAACGTCATTTCGAGTGGAGAAAGTCCTGCGGCTTTCGCAAGCGCCTCGTCCGAAAGGCCTCGCGCTGCGCTGAGCTCGCGAATCCGCGCCGACACCTTGGCTCCAATCCCTGCCCCGTTCGATTGCTGTTTCATGTTCCGTAGGGTATCAGTGTTTGGCAAGGACATGGAGAATCTTTTCACGAAACGTCGACAAATTCGCTTGAACCGGCGTGTTAGTCGGACGAACCTTCGTGATGGTTTGACGAACCAGCGCATAACAGAAGGACGAACCTCTGCTACGAAACTGATCCACCGATTGGCCATTCGTCCCCGTGCATGCCTCATCAATGGAACCTACGAGGGGCGGCAGCATTCCGATATTCTGAACCTCGCATCCTAAATGGCCGCGCCATTCTCTCGGAGCAGGCCACAATAGTCGCTCTTGCCCTGCCGCGACGCTCTGTAGCCAGCCAAGCCGCTCGCCAGTGCTGCCCTTTGCGTCGCGTTCGCATGTTGCACGGATTTGGCCAATATTCGCGCTTCATGTGGGCACTCGAATTCATGTAGAACCTGCATCGTTTCTCCAGCGAACTCGTCCGGTGAAGCCGTCTCGGCAAGGCAATGCACGTACGCCGGCAGAATCCTCTGCCAATCGAGGCCATATTCCCAAAGGCCGCCCCCATCCACAAAGAATACGAGCTCCTCCTCGCATGCACTTACACGACGAATGAGCGCGAAAAGTTCTTCGTACGCTCCACGTGCCGCCACATACGCCCCGCTTTCAGTTTCGCGCACGCATCGAAAGAAAAGGCGATCCATTTCCGCTAGATAGGCTTCGGTTTTTCCCGATACTTCATCGCAATTTTTCGAGGTGACGAGGAAATCCTCCCAATATTCGCGACGAACGACAGCCGCTTGGAAACGCTGGACCTCTTCCAGGAGCGACGGAGGTTCGTGGGCCGACGACACCGTCAATTTGGACCAATCGACGCAATCACCCACGAGCGCGTGAAGTGCCGACGGCGGAAGTATTTCGATGGCCCGCTCGGCAATCGTCAAGAGCGTACCGCGACGCATTCGACGCAGCTCGGCGCGTAGTTTTTCAAGGTCAACCATGAGACTCGTTCCGTGTCGTGGGTTTGATGCACGCTGCGGGGGGATGATTTCCCTTCCACTACGGTTTGTCAAGGTCTTTGTTTGTCCGCGACGCTCGAGCCATCCTTCCGGCATCGAATTGCAGTTCGTGCTCGCGTCGATGGACAGCGTAACAAACGCTGTCGCCAACAAGTATGCCGCTACACGCGAAGCGGCTTCGCGGCAACAATCCCCAAGTGGCTTTTGAGTTTCGCGCGAAGTTGACCGACCACCGCGCGTAGCTCGATGCCCTTGTCCATGAGCGCATCATCGGACAAAGGAACCTGACCCGGCGAATTATCTTCTGCGCCCAAACGTTGACATGTTATCTTGCCCGACGAACCAGGAAGTAAGCCTGCAAATATGTGGTCCACTGACACGAAGCAATTGGACTCCCGCACGCGCAAGAGCATCATTCATTGGAATGGTGTGCCGCTCTCCACGCGCAGGGCGTATGAGCTGTGCTTATCGAGCGCGCCATTTCGTCAAGCATTCATCGACGATCTTTGCGCCGTGCCATTTGCCGCCTTTTTCTGGGAGACGCCGCCGCTCACTGCCGATACGGCGGAACGCGGGTTCGAGTACGTCGTCACCGACGCGCCAACGCTTGCAATGGCTCTGCCGGAAGTCCAAGCGTTCAGCGAACACTTCGGAAAAGATGCCTCCGGGAGCGAGATTGTTACCTTCGAGAATTTGGGGCGCGACGCAATGCTGGTCGTTCCTTGCCCAATTGCGGAACAGATACGGTATACTCACCTCGGAGCATTCGTTCGCGGCGCTCCGCAAGCGCAAGTGCACACGCTGCTGAGCGCCCTGGGTCGAGCGGTCTGGCCCGTATCAGCGATCGACCCCTTTGGGTGAGCACGGCTGGAATGGGCGTGTATTGGCTACACGTTCGGCTGGATTCCAGACCGAAGTATTATCGGTATGGTCCCTATACATGTTTGCAGTAACGCTCGGGAATCAATGTTTCGTGTATCCGTCATTTGTGTCAATTCGACGAACCTTCTGAGCAGAGTATCCACACGACCATTATCGTGGAAGCTGCACATGTGGTCGACGAAGGCGTCGAGCTGGTGCTCGTGACGCAGCTCGAGCACAGTAACGTCACGCTGCGTCGATCGAGGGTCGATCACGGGCGACGACGTGTCAGAACCGTGCATCACCGCCTCTTGACACATACACGCGATTGTGCAGGGTCCACACAACGCGACGTGCGCGCGAGTTGCACGATTCGCCCAACGGCAGTTGAATTCGTCGAGACGCACGTTTGCCCGAGCAACACACGTTGTTGATGCACGATCATTCCGGTTTTCGCCGCACCGTTTTGAGCACGGCTTCCCCACAATGCTTCTTCAGAACCTGCTCCAGTTGGCCCTTCTCGAAGTTTGCTTGACGGTAACCTTTCAATAACAGCTCGAGTCTGATGTAGATCTCTTCGGGCGATTCAACCTGAATACCGAGCTTCCGAATCGCACGCAAAACGTATTCAGGCACGAACATTCCCCCGGTTTCTTGAACGTAGGCGTCCCTGAGCATCCGCACCGATTTGAGCGGAAGTTTCGTTTGACGTACCACGTCGACTAGGTTCTTACCACGCGCAAAGAGGTCGAAGACCTTCGCTTCCGTCACGTTGCGTGGACCCTCGAGGCTTGGCGGCGATGCTTGCACGAGTTTTTCGATCTCGGCTTCGTCGTAGACCCACTGCACGGCAGGTCCAGCTTTGTTCGTTTTGTGGTCGACACGGTACGCGTCAATGCGGCGTAGCGAGCCCTTTGCCTCCCATCTGCGGAGTTTCGCGATTGAAACTTTGTACTTCTGAGCGGCTTCGCGACGAGTGAGATACGTCTTCATCTAGCCCCCTTTCGTTTGGTTATGACGAACGAACCGGCGAGAGAACCTCACCGAAATCTGCTTCGAAGCGAGAGAATTTGCGGGTTTGCCCATTTCAACGCTGCAAGTGACAACTGCAACGTCGTGTCAAGCCAATCGAGAGGCTAACACTTTCTTCGTTGTGCCGACAGTGCGAGCCTGGCGGCAACACCAACTATGCGAAATCATTCACATCTATAGTGCCACCATTGTGCCGGCGCCATGGGGTCGATGCTGCCGCTGGTGCCTCCGGGCGGCAGCATGGGGATCATTTTGCGCTTGCACGCCACATCGAACGTCGTATGCGTTCTCTACTCACAGCGAGGTGCGCATGGGTTCGTCGCTGGATTCAAAAAAGGTCGATGAGCTGCTCGACAAGTACCGGGCCCTTGCGGAGAAGGAGCAGCGGCGCGTCAACGAGCTCGAGGCGCGCGACGCTCATTTCGTGTCGGAGGTCCGTACGAGCTTGACGGTGACGAGCTCGGCCTTCGGAATGGGCTACCTGCGGGGATACTTGGGGGAGAAAGCGAACATTTGGGGCATTCCGATCGATGCAGGCGTCGCCTGCCTCTTTCACGGAGTCGCGGCGTGCTTGGGCTTTTCTCTCAACAAAACGGCGCAAAAGGTTGGGAAGTTTTTTCACGACCTTGCGAATGGGGCGCTTGCGTCGCGGATGGCAGTGATTGGTGCGGACCTCGGCGAGCAGAAACGAAAAGCAAAGCCCGCTCCCGCGCCACAACCGAATACGGGTGCGGTCGCGTCAGCACAAAGGGCTCCAGAACGCGGCTCCGGACCTATGACGACGGAGGAGCTCGCTGCGATGGCAATGGCGGCCGCGCTGAAGACGCCGCCGACCGTGCCGGGAAGATCACCGGAACCCGCACAGCCGAGTGCGACGCCGACGACGGAGCCATCCGCTTCCGCGACGTCGTCGAGTCGTCCCAAGCCTTATCGGTTCACGCAAAGGGATTCCAATGCCGCGGTTCGGGACAATCTGCAATCGATTGCAACGCCTTCGTTGCCCGACGTGAGCGAATCGATGCAAAAGCTTTCGGAGCAATACTCGCTGGAGAATTTGGCCCCAATCTTGAGATGGGCTGGCATACCGACTTAATCGAATATCGCCGCAATGGCGAGTGATGGCACAGATGAATGCAAGTATTCGTCGTTCGCATGATCGACGAGGAAAGGGGTTTTGCGTGTCGAAAAAGAACACTGACGCAAACCATGAACATGGCCCATGGTTGCCCCTCGAACGTGCCGCCGCGCATCTGAGCATGACCGTCGCCGCATTGCGCAAGGCGCTCGAGCGACGTGCGACACGGGGCTCGGATGGCGCCACGGAAGCGCGCCTCGACGGCGTACGAGCGCGCAAGTTTGGGCGGATCTGGCGCGTGCGTTTTTCCGATGCGTGGGGTTTGCCCGAAGACGAATCTGGAGTAAATTGAAGGGAGACTTTGTCATGGCCATTCGTCGATCGCGCCGGCGCGGAGAACCGTGTTTGTTCATTGATATTCGGTATACGGCCAAAGACGGGCGCTCAATTCGCTTTCGCAAGGATGCACAAGTCCAAACCATGGCGGCAGCCAAAGCGGAAGAAAAGCGCTACCTGAGCAATATTGCGCAATATGGTTCGCCGTACGAGCCCATTGCAGCGAGCGCATCGTCGAATTCGATTGAGGCCGATGATGCCAAATCCTTTGCGGATGTCGTCGACGAATTCCGACAAACGTTCATGGTCGCGAGATTGAAGATTTCGAGCCGAAAGGGATACGATGCGGTTCTCACGGGCAGGCTCGTTCCAAGGTTTGGCGCATTGCCCATCACGCGTGTCGAAGCTCGAGCTGCCGAAGAATTGGACCTCGAATTGGTCAAACGAAAGCTCAAATTGAGCACGCGAAACAATGTGCAAATCGTTTTACGGTCCGTACTGCGGTTTGCCGCGAAAAGGGGTTACATTCCGACGGTGCCCGTGAATATGCCATCGCTCAAGCAAACAGGACAATGCGTGCTCGAGATACCGTCCGACGAGCAAGTGGCTGTGTTACTCGCGCATGCGCGCGAATCGCATCGGTGCGCATTCACGCTGATATCGGACGCCGGCCTTCGCCCGAACGAGGTCCGAGCGCTCCGTCGTCGAGACGTGCAGCTCCGATACGAAAATGGCGAGCCCGTCGGCGGGTTCGTCACCATTCGCCAAGGCTGGTCTCATGGCGAAACGCACACACCGAAGACGGGCCAGCGCGAAGTACCGATTTCGCCGGAACTTGCACGGGTGCTCGCGCGCGAGATGCACGGCGATCGCGATGGCCACGTCGCGGTCACTCATCGCGGCACGCCGTGGGGACAACATGGTTTGGCACAAGCGTTCGAGCGTGTCATGAAGCAGGCGGGCCTGGGAGGGTGGTCCGTGTACTGCCTGCGCCATTACGCGATTACGTCGTGGCTCCGTGCGGGCATCCCCGTGCACGTCGTGCAGCGCATGGCGGGGCATGTGCACCTGTCGACGACGCAGCGGTATGTGCATTCCCTCAAGGCCGACCTCGAGGATGCGGCGCGGAAGATCGCGGCGAGGGGGCGGGGACAGGTGGCTGGGCCACCGAGCAGCTTGCAAGGCACTGCGAGCCAACGCTACTTCGGTGGTTGAATCTGAAAAACATCCCACGCGGGCGTGTGATTGGCTTCGCCTGCCGGTTGTGACGTCACATAAACAGCCGGATACGTTTTCACGATCGACTCCACGCCACTTGCAATCGAAGTGACCACCGCAGAAATGAAAAGCTGCGGCAAGGGACCGCGGCGCGTCGACGAAAACACCAGCCAATAGTAACGGCGATCGCCCACGTCGATCGATTCCGGCGCCCAGCGCGCCCACGAGTTCGTAATGCCGGGACTCGTCACGCCGCTGCAAGACGATGGATCGTTCCCAGCGAGTCGCGTGGGTTCACCACCGTTCGAGGGAACCACGTAAATCTCCGCGAGCGGCTGATTATACGCATTCAGTCCATCAGGCGCTCGATTGAACGCGACGAAAGTATCGTTTGGCGAGAACACCGGGTAGTATTCATGCATTGACGGATCGCTCGCTCCAGCGAGCGGCTTCGCTTGACCTCCCTGCTTGTTGTTGTACGGAACGATATAAACGTCCGTCGGAGCGCTCTTTGGTCGCCCATCCTTGAGGTCATCCGACGACGTGTACGCCACTATCGTTCCGTCATGCGAAAACGCAGGAGTTCCCGCCTGCCGCGAATCGCCTACGCGCGCAAGAAAACCTGTTCCACCCGATTGCGAATGCAGATCGGTCCACGCAATTTCGAATCGGTCGCCCGTCGAAGCATCGGCCAACGAAGTGAGCACAATGGCGTCGTTGGCCGAGTAGTGTGCCTTCGAGAATGTTGGAAGCGTTTGGTTGGTCCTCGCCAAGAGCGCTGCCGCATGCGCCGAAACGACCATAGATGACGGTACACCGCTCGTCCCATCCACGCGCCGACCGCCAACCCAGAATGGCAGTTCCGACGCGCGCAGGGAGAAAAACGCGAGCTGGCCATCCGGCGACGACGTGTGACAACCGACGCACGTCGTTCCATCGTTCATTGCGCCGGGCGTAATGACGGTGGTTACGTCGCTCGCTCCAATGGTAAACCCCTTGAGTGCGCTGCCTCCTGACGTCGTCCAATACACGACGCTCCCCGGCGCAGGCACGAGCGCAATATGCAAGGTGCCGATCGTCCCCACGAAAGGACCATTCACGAGGGTGGCTCCTGAGAATTCTGCGCTCCGAACCGTAACTTCAATGTCGTGACCTGCGCTGCTCAATGCGAGCGCCGTCCACATCTCGGGCGGCATCATATAGCTCGATTGATCCGTATACACGACCAAATCATTGACTTGGTTATCGACACGAAGCCTCAATTCGAAGACATTGTGCCCTGGGCTCGCCTTCCATTCGAATAACGGTGGCGTCCAATTGCTTGGAAACATGGCGTCGATTGGGGGTTCCACCAGGCAAGGTCCAGCGCCTCCCGAAATGTCGGGCCCAAACAGACTCGGCACATCAGGCGGCAACGATGGGGCAACAATCGGCGTGTCGGGAAAATCCTTCCGAGGGCCCATGGTAGCGTCCAGGTACAGCTCGAGATCGCGCTCATCCGACGCGTCTTTGCCAAACCCAGCCGATCCGCCGTTGCTCGTTTCGCCGCCTTGACCACCCTCACCGCACGCACGCGTGCCGCTACATGACGTGCCCTCTTCGATGCCGAGCACCAAATGGCACGCGCCAATGCTTGCCGTGGAGAGGAAAAAGACGGTCCCGATGAAAGCATGAAGAGCTCGATTCGTGCGTCGCATGAAAATCACCAGGGCTGGGTAAGGTGCGTTCTGCGCGTGAAGGCAGTCGTGGCCACTTGAACCGACGACCTACTCGTCCCCATGAGCACGCACCGTGCCACGCGGCTTGCGTGGAAAACCTTGATTTTTCTCGATACCCTCGACCTTCGCGCTGCACGTCGAGTGTATGCACGCACCCGTGGTGCGGCGCCTTTGCACTTTGCGTGCAACCAGGTCGCGAGCGACGCAGACGAACCATGTAGAGCTTTGATGGTGCGTCCGGGAACGCAAACTTAGTTATAAATCGTACACGATCGGGTACGCAATTGTGCTTATTTTTACCGTAGTTTGTCCCAGGGTACGCTGGTCGCACATGATGCGGTTTGTCGAAGTGGTCGACTTGGCGCTTGCACTCGTGGTGCAAGGGTGTTGCACTATGCGTGCAAGGGTGCACTTCGAGTGCACCTGCCAAACTTGCGAACATGCCGGGAAAAACGCTGGAAAGGACGAGAGTTGGTCATGGCACGGCCTGTGCTCTACGGAGGCACACACTTGGACAGGTGAACATGGCAACTCCCTTTGCACCATCAGGGCGACTCGAACTGGTCATTTTTTCATGCGGTGGCGAGCCGCAGCGACATCGTTTGCCCGTGGTGGGTCAGGTTCGAATCGGCCGCAGTCGCGCAACGAACGACATCGTCATTTCCGATGCCTCGGTATCCGCCAACCACGCCGTGTTGACGGTCGATTCGCGCATTTACATCCAGGACCTCGGTAGTTTGAACGGGACGATCCTACGCAAAGGGGACAAGGACATGGATATCACGCATACGGAACAGGCGCAGCGTTTGACGGGGGAGATGTTTGTCGTGGAACCCGGGGATCGTTGCATGATTGGTTCGGTCATGGCCATGTTGCGCACGATATGTTTGCCATCGAATTCGAATGCCGGTGATGCGGATTGGCCGTATCCGCCGGTCGTGCAGCATCCGGTGATGCAATCGCTTTATGCCGAGGCGCGGAAGGTGGGTGCGTCGGCTTCGCGGGCGTGTGTGCTCGTGCTTGGGGAAACGGGCGTAGGCAAAGACATGCTTGCGAAAACGATTCATGCAGCATCGTCGCGCGCCAAAGGTCCGTTCAAGGAGATGAATTGTGGAGCGATTGCGGCACCGGTGTTCGAGAGCGCGCTCTTTGGGCACAAAAAGGGTACATTCACGGGAGCTACCAGCGACGCCAAAGGGTATTTCGATGCCGCGCATGGGGGAACGTTGTTTATGGACGAGGTTGGCGAATTGCCGCTCGATATGCAAGTCAAGCTCTTGAAGGTACTCGACAATCAGCGGATTACGCCGATGGGGACGACGGAGTCGCATCAAGTGAACGTGCGGGTCATTGCGGCGACGAATAAGAATTTGCACGATTGCGTGATGGCAGGGACATTTCGACGGGACTTGTTGTATCGTTTGCAGGGATTCGAATTGGAAATCCCGCCGTTGCGCTCTCGCCCCACGGATATCATACCGCTTGCCGAAGCGTTCATCGAGCACGAATGTCGCGTGACTGCTCAGCCGCACGTGCCGCGTCTGTCTACAGAAGTGATTTCGCTGCTGGAGGGGTATGATTTCCCAGGAAACGTGCGGCAATTGCGCCATGCAATGATGAGAGCCGTCGCGTATTGCTGCTCGGGCGGCGTGATTTTGCCGGAGCATTTGCCGAAAGAGATGCGGGAATACGACAAGACGGACAGGATGGAGGTGCTGCCGTTCGAGGTACCCGAACAGATGGCGGAGATGACGGTTGTGATGCCCGATCAGGTGCCGGAGAATGCGTCGGAAGAGGAACGGATCAGGTGGGCGCTCCATCAATGCGGGGGCAACGTCACGCGTGCGGCAGAGCTTTACGGCGTCTGCAGACGCACGTTCCATAATTTAATGGACAAGTACCCAATCCCGCGATCGCGAAAGGGCGCAGGTGGACTACGCGCGAAGCATTGAGCTTAGATTGCACGATGAATGGGACAAACGATGAAAACTCAACGATTCAATGGTCCGCAGGTACCGTGTCATGACGTGCCTGCCAACAAGGGCGAAGCGCTGGTCCCAGGTATAGAGATTCTTGGCAGATACGTTGTTGTGCGGACTCTCGGCAACGGTGGCATGGGATATGTTGTTGCTGCTCGGCACAAGGTGCTGGGGAATCTTCATGCGATAAAGTTTCTTTTGCCGCAAGTAGCCACCAATCCTGAAGTCTTGGCGCGTTTTGAGCGGGAGGCACAAGCGGCAGCGAAGCTGACGAGTCCGCATGTGGCGCGCGTGACCGACTTTGGCTGGACCGACGCCGGCGAACCATACATCGTGATGGAATATCTCGAGGGGCGGGATTTGAAATCGGCTCTGCGGGGTGGACCGCTGACGATCGAGGATGCAATCGACTATTTGCGGCAAGTTTGCCATGCATTAATGGACGCGCACGAGAATGGGATCGTGCATCGGGACTTGAAGCCGGCGAATCTGTTTTTGACGGTTCCGAAGAATACGCCGCCGCTCGTGAAGGTGCTCGACTTCGGCATTGCAAAGGTGTTGGGTGGGGAAGAAATCTCGGACATCACAGTCGAAGACGGCAAAGGTGGTTTTTTGGGGACGATTCCGTACATGTCGCCGGAGCATTTGAAGGGCGCGAAAGGGGTTGACGGGCGCACGGACATTTGGGCGATGGGGGTAATCGCATATGAGCTCTTGACCTGCAAGAGGCCGTTTCATGGTTTGACGAAGTTGGACCTCGTGTCGAACATCCTCGACAAGGACGTGCAACCGGAACGGCCGACGCTGTATCGTCCGGAATTGCCATTGGCAATTGAGCGGGTGATTGGGCGATGTTTGGCGAAGAATCGCGAGGCGCGCTACCAGACGGTGCAACAACTGGAGACGGCGTTGCGAGAGGCCGCGGGGATTCCGTTGATGCCGCCGACGCGGCCAAGAATGGCGTCGACAACCGATATGTTCATCGCTGCGGCACAACTCGACGAGGGAAAAACGCACGAGAGGACGCACGGTAAGACACAGGAGGGATTGACGGTAACGAACCCAATCCCATCGGGTAGGTCCACGCGTGTGAAGATGGCGCTCGCCGGTGGAGGTGTATTGGCGACATCCGCCACCGTCGTTGGGTTGGTCGTGGCATTGCGAGGCTCAGTCGCGGAATCCGCGCCGATGAGTGAAGGTGCGTCGCTAGCGACATCGACGTCGGGCAATGCAATGCCACGGATCGTGCCCGAGCCGTCCGCACGGGCGGATCGCGCAAGCGAACCTGCAACGAAGGAGGTTGTTAATGCTGGGCAGGAGGAACCTCAGTCTATTGGTACGGCAACCGCGGTAACGGCGCCGTCGATTGCGACCCACAGGGCACCCATCGCGAAGTTGATCACGGCGCCCCCGGAACATGAACCGATGACGACTACGATCCCTGAAACACCGACGACACACAACCCAACACCCAAAGCAATACCGCGGAAGGCGACAACGACGGCGACGGCGGTTGCAGAAGAAAAACCAACCGGAGGTTTGAACGATGCGCAATCGCCATCGCAAGAACAGCCCCCCCCACCAAAGGAAACCACATTCGTGCCTTCGCCCGATCCCAATTGATTCATAACATCCCATTAGGGAGATTGCAAAATGTTCAAACAACGCTGGATTGCTATTGCGCTCTTGCTCGCACCGGCCTCGACGAGCTCCGAGACAGCATTTGCACAAGACACGTCGATGAATCAGGTAACGCCACAGCAACTCTACAAGGAAGCTCTCGATTTGTTGGCAGCTAAAAAATTCGCTGATGCTGCCTCCAAATTGGAGCAGGTGACACAGCTCATGCCAAACGGCATTGGTGCGCATGAAACGCTCGGGCATTGTTATGAGCAGCTTGGTCGGTTGGGTAGTGCGTCCAAGGAGTATGCACGTGCCGAAGCATTGGCCCATGCAGCAGGTAACTCTCAGCGTGCTGCGAGGATTACGACGAGGCTGCAAGAGCTCCCACGCGTCGCGACATTGAAGCTTGTCGTGTCAAACGAGCTGCTCGCCTTGGATGCGTTGAACATTTTCGTCGATGGCCAATCACTAGAGAAATCGGACTTGAACACCGACGTACCAATTGATAGAGGCAAACACGTATTGGAGGCTCGAGCTCCAAATCGAGAAACATGGACGAAAGAGGTGGAGTTTGCGGCCGATGGAATGCATTTGGAGATACCGGTACTGCTCATGGTGCAAGAACATCGCATGGGCGCTCCTTCACTCGAAATCGTCCCGCCATATCCGGTAAGCTTCGGGCCACAAGTAACCCCAACACGATGGTGGCAGCGGCCTCTGGGATGGGCATCATTGAGCATTGGTACGGCATCATTCGCAACATGCGGCATTTTGTCATGGGTTGCGCTCAATAAGAAGGACTTAAGCGGCACCAACGGATGCAATCAAAACGGCATATGCGACGACGTTGGGCTATCGTTGCGAAATGAAGCATTGAATTTGGGCAATGCTGCGACCGCCACGGCAATCGTTGGAGGAGTGCTGACTGCCGCAGGCATTACTTTCTTTCTGCTACCGAGAAGTGTCGAACAATCTTTACCGCGGAAACCGTCAGCTCGGCAGCTCGCAGTGAACGTTACACCAATGGGGGTCTCTGTCAGTGGTAATTTTTGAGGAGCGAACGACATGAGAACGCAATGGATTCCAGAGCTGGTCGGGCAGGCATTTACGCAAGAAATCGGCATAATATATGAATAACAAACACATCAATGAATACTATTGCGACAACGCGTGCCAATTGCCGCGCATGGCTTGCAATGTGCAGGCCAGTTCGGGGTTTGAATCACCTTGGGTGAAAGTGGACGAGGCGCAAGCAGCGTACCTGCCTGCATGGGCCCCTGTCAAGCGTGCAATGGCAAGGACCAATGTAGAAAAGAAATTGGACAACCTTACGGAGATGGAAGTGACTGTTTGACGGGTTATTGCGTGAAGGGGTTTGTTATCTGGATTAATCTCGCCATGAGCGACATGTGCTCCGCCGACAGAGTAATTCTAATCCGTCGAAGAGGGACGGGACAAATTGCAACCACGGAGACTCCTGCACGATTAACGATCGATGCTTTTCGCGACCTAGCGTTGGAACAGTGAGGCAATGCCCCGATGCTGACATGTGCTGCCAGAGGGAATTGCGTATGGTGTCATTAAGCGCAGTAGAACTTCGACAAGGAGACTTAAACATGCACAAGCGATGGTTCTTCGTCACACTCATATTAATGGTCGTGGGATGCAATACCGTCCTCGGTATCACAACGGGGGGAAATCGATTGCGAAACGGCGAATCCTGCACCTTGCCGTCGGATTGTCTTAGCGGCCATTGCGTGAGCAGCGTTTGCGCCGAAAGCGCTTGCGGCAGTAACTGTTCCGGCGGAACCTGTAATGAAGCCGGAGAGTGTATCCTCAATGAGGTTCCAGTTCAGCCTTGCATGGTCGATACCGAGTGCCCGTCGGGCTTCTGCGTCGATAACGTTTGTTGTAACCAATCATGCGATTACGAGTGCCGGACTTGCGCGACGGGAACGTGCACCTATGTACCGCCGGGACACCCAGATTCCTCATCATGTACAGTAGCCTTTGCGTGTGATGGAAACGGCCTATGCAAAAAAGCGGATGCGCAGATCTGCACCAATGACGATGATTGTGTGTCGGGGGTTTGTGCAGGCACGCATTGCTCCAGCAGGAGTTGCATAGGTTTGGCGCAGACATGTGGCCCTGATTCACATGAAAATTGCTGCGATGCGCCAATCGTCACCGGTGGCACTTACAATCGGAGCAACGACTCGAAATATCCAGCCAAAATCGAAGATTACCGATTGGATCGGTTCGAGGTTACCGTCGGACGATTTCGAGCGTTCGTTGCGACATATCCCGGCAGCAAACCCGAAGCAGGAGCGGGGGCGCATCCGGAGATTCCGGGCAGTGGTTGGGATCCCGAATGGGACTCGCGATTGCCTGCGACAAAAGACTCATTGATGTCGCACTTGCGCATATGTAGTGAGTCCTCCCCAGAGCCACCCTGGTTATCAGATCCAGTCATTCTATTGCCGGGTCCTCATCCGCCCATACGTCCAACCATTTCGTCTTCATCTTCATCTTCATCTTCTGGCGTGCCCCTCATCCTGCCAGATGGAGGCCCTTCTGGGCCTCATGCCCCCTTGCCACCAAATTCACCATGGCCTGACGGGAACTGGCCCATTATGCACCCGCTCGATCGCTTTCCTACATGGCCTTTTCAGCCTGGAGTGGACTCGGAATCAGAAGGAGAAAATCTGCCAGTCAACTGCGTCACCTGGTTCGAGGCGTTTGCCTTCTGCGCTTGGGACGGTGGACGATTGGTCACCGAAGCAGAATGGAATTATGCCGTAGCGGCAGGAAGCGAGCAGCGCGAATATCCGTGGGGAACGTCGTTACCCGACAAAACCTTAACGGACATGCCACCATGTAGTAGCTTATTCCAGAAATCCTGCAACAACGCAGCGGTGTCCGTAGGGTCGAGATCGCCCAAGAGCGATGGCAAATGGTCGCATGCGGACCTGGGGGGAAGTATGGACGAATGGAATCTCGATGGATACCAAGACCCCTATACGACCCCGTGCAATGATTGCGCCGCCATGACAGGCGCAACCACCCGGGTCGTTCGTAGTGGGTTGCCCTCGTCATTGCGTAGCTCCGCAAGTCCCGACACGCGCAGCACGTACATTGGATTTCGATGCGCGCGGTAGGCTAGGTATTCGTCGCTGACTTGCATGGTGCCAGAAATGTCGCTTACTTGCCATGGTTCTCGCCCACAAGCGACTGACTCGATTGAAGCGCACGTTGGCCACACCGCGACCGACCTCGTGCCTCCGAATAAGGTTTGCCCCTACCGTTTCCACCAAAAATGAAGCATGGCAATCGATTCCACCTTCAAAGACAACTTGCGGCAGGCCCATCACATCGAATGGTAGCGCGATATTCTCCATAAAGCTCGCTTCATCGACCATCATGTTCGTTCGATGCCCAGCGACAAACGGTAACTTCCAATCCAGAACTCGGCTGTTCTGACCAACAAGGAACCCCAAAACGATGCATGCACCGTGCACAGCCCAGGGAGAGCCGTTCGATGCGAGCGCAACTCAGCTCACGGTTACGCAGACCATTCGCGGAACCATGGTCGTCCCGCTCATTCGGCTCGATGTCGCATTGAATCACGGTCGAACCACGGCTTCCTACCATGTCGACCTCGCCCCAGTCGTCATTGGCACGCGCCCGAGTTGCGATATCGTCTTGAACGATCCCCACGTATCGAGCGAGCATTGCGAAATTCGCGTGACCGAGCAAGGCGTCTTGCTCCGCGATTTAGGTAGCAAGAACGGTTCGTGGATTGGAACCACACGCGTCATCGAATGCGTACTTACCGAACACGCGGTGGTGCGTATTGGAACGACCACATTGAAGATTCAGCACCTCGGACCTCGAGAACTCCCACTTTCACCGACGGCGAGCTTCGGAAATGCGGTGGGGCAGAGCCTCATGATGCGCGCGATGTTCGCGCAACTCGCCACCGCATCGAACGCAGAATTGCCGATCCTTTTGGTGGGTGAGGCGGGCAGTGGGCGGTCACTTCTAGCCCAAGCAATCGCTGACCGTGCCGCCAAACCTCCGACACTCATGGTGGATTGCCGCAAGCTGCGACGAGATCAGCAGGCACGGACCCTCTTCGGAAGCGCCAGCGTTTCGGGAGGCAAGGCAACCGTGGGGCCGCGCGGCATTCTCGACAAGGCGCGAGGGGGCTTAATTTTTCTGGGCAATGTCGATGCATTGCCGGAAGACGTGGTAAAGACGCTCGTCAGCGCATTGCGAACGCAACGCTTCGTGCCGGTTGGAGCCACGGAACCGCGAGTGTTCGCCGCGCGAGTCGTCATCTCGGTGCAGCCGGGGTACCTCGAGGCCCATGGGCTCGGTGACTATGCACGCGCGCACGGGGCGGCGATCATTGCCGTGCCACCGTTACGTCATCGCAAGGACGACATTCGATTGCTGGTCGAGACATTTCTGGCCCACAAGGATCCTCCGCGACGGCTCGTCGATTTGCCGCAGGTGGCGATGACTTTTTTTCGTGCACACATGTGGCCGCACAACGTTGCCGAATTGAAGAAGTTCGTCGAGCTTTTCCTCGCCGTCGAAAATGTCAAGCATTATTTGGCCAACTACGATGGAAACAATGCGAAGCGACCCAATATCGATAACCTCTTGACGCTTCCCTTGGCCGACGCACGCCAAGCCGTGCTCGATCACTTCGACCGCGCATTCTTGAAGGCCAAGCTTGAACAATGTGGAGGCAACGTGTCCAAATCGGCGCGCGAGGTTGGTATTACCCGGCAATACTTGCACGAGCTCATCGCCGAACATGGCTTGGATGCCGACGACCTTTGACCGCGCATCGACCGCTCGGTGCGTTCGTCGTTGTCGACGTCGAATCATTGAACGTTGACCCATTCGCAGCACCAACCATCGCCACTGTCGCCCCCGACCTGACACGTTCGGTATTTTCCTTGCGTTGACGACGAGAGGGAAAAACCGGCCTCATTCGTTTCGAATGGGGAAATCAATCCGAGCTGAATGAGGGTGTCGCCTTCGACCTGACACCTTCTTGCCCGTCATCGAGGTTTGTCGCATCGTGCTTCATGCGTGACGGCACATGACCGGGCGCGGAAAGGCACGTATGTTTCGAGTGAGACTGGGACTCCTTGTGGGAATGGCTATGCTTTGTTTGTCCGGCATGACCGAGGCCCAAGAACCTACCGCGAAAAAACACAACTGGGATGAATGCGAAGGACCGCTACAATCCGGTGACGGCCCCAAAGCATTGGTCGTCGTGCGTGTCGCTCGCTGTTTCATGGATCTGGGCATCTACACTCGAGCTGCCCAAGTGCTGACGAAACATGTCGACGAGATGGACGAACAAGGTGCGCAGGGAGGCCGAGCGGTCATCGAGGGGTTGTTGCAAACGGCATTGAGCCGTGTGGCAGTCATTGACGTGAAGACAGAAAAAGGAGCGCGGCTGCGCATCGATGGAGCGTTCGTGGGATCCTTTCCCGCCATCAATCCGATTTTTCTCGAAGCCGGTGAGCATTTAATCGAAGCGCAAATCGATGATCAGCAAATACAAAAACGTATCGAGGTCGTGGCGGGCCATGTGGGCAACATCGAGCTGATCTTCGGGCCGAGAAAAGCCGTTGGCCGAAAGGACAAACCGGAATCGGCACGCGTCGTTCAACGCCAACCGAAGAAGTCGCCTTGGCCTGCATGGCGAATTGCGACGACGGTGGCTGGAGGGCTCGTTGGTGTAACAGGCACAGGAATTGGCGTGGCATACGCTGTATCTGGGCAAAACGCCGAGCAGCAGCGTTCGGCAACGGTGGCGGCATTTCCTCTGCGCACGTCGCAATGTGCGCATGACGCGGGCAGTGATGATTGCTCACGCGTTGCCGAGCTGGTTGAAAAGCGCGACGGTGCATATCGGACTGCATGGGGTGGGTTCGTCGCGAGTGGCGTAGGGCTTGCTGTCTTGGTCACGGCAATCGTACTGCCCAAACATCGGGACTCATCCACGAAACGTGCCCCGAACGTGGCAGCCGTGGTCGTTCCTGTTCCTGGTGGCGCGACGGTTTGGATGGGTGGAACGTTTTGATCGAATGAGGAGGGATGTCATGAAATCGATGCTGAAATGGCCTGCGTTGACGATCGCACTGGTGCTCACGGGGTGTATTGGCGATCCAACGTGTGAAGACTTGGCGACGTGTCCTCTGGAGGCATCATTTTCGCAGCCTACCGATGATGGTGAAAGCAGTGAATCAGACGGTGGCGCGGGAATGGCTGCGGAGGATTGCATGAACGACGAAGACGACGACGGCGATGGGAAAACGGATTGTGCCGATTCCGACTGCAAAGCGAATTCCATTTGCGTGGATCAACTTCCGCTCGACTTCGATGGGTTTGCGGTCATTTCGATTTCATCCATCGACGCGCCCTCCCCAACCTGTGCAGACGGTTCGGCAGCGGTGACTTTGTACCAGAATCCGAATGAGCAAATATGCGACGCCTGCACGTGCGATGCGTCGAGCGTATCGTGCTCTGGGCCCGATGTTGCTTTGGACTTCCAGACCGCAATGTGTACGTCCCCGGACTTCGTTTTCAATCCGGGTGTCGACGAATGCGTCTCGATTGACTTGTTCAATCTCGGGATATTTGAAGTGCTCCAATCGGTGGCGACCATTGGAGATGGGCAGGTGGCGGCGGGTAATTGTACGGCAGCGGGCGGAGCGCCGATTGCAAGCCCCGCAATGAAGACGAAAGTTTCCGCCTGTGCGGTGAAGCATCCGAGCAAGGTAGTCGTCGGCAATGATGAGCATTTATGTATGTATGCCAATAGCCACCTACCGGTTTGTCCTGCCGGTTGGAGCGCCATTTCGACCAACGCATTTACCGGGTACGTTGACGAGCGCCAGGGATGCACGCCTTGCGGTTGTATCGCAGGTTGTTCGGGAGGCGAGTACGAAGTGTTCGAGCAGTCTGGTTGTTCCGGCGAGGGAGTGATCGTCGGTGCAGGGGGTGCATGTGCTGCAATCAATCCAACCGTGGACTTTTCGATCATGGGAAAAGCTCCAGCTGGAACGTGCACATTAAAGGGGGGCGAGCCAATCGGTAAAGTCATCCCGACGGGAGAGAAGACGTTTTGCTGTAAATCGTGAGTGAACAACGCCGGCAAAGCCAGGGGCTTTGCTGTGAGCCCCAGTGGGTTTTGGGGAACTCGTGACCCAAACGCATGAGTGCCTCGACCGCCGACCACGCGCGGCCGCATCTGCGTTTGTCCACACGTGGGATTGACCCGACGCACCTCCCCATGCTACACCCTGCCCCATCGCAGCCGTGGCTGAGCCGAGCCGAAAGGACCATCATGGCCGTTCGCAAGTCTCAGCGGCGCGGGAAACCGTGCCTGGTCATTGACATCCGATACACCACGAAAAACGGTCGCCAAGAACGCTTCCGCAAAGATGCCCAAACGCAAAGCATGACGGCAGCCAAAGCGGAAGAAAAACGCTACATGCTCAATATCGCGCGGTACGGCTCGCCGTATGAACCAGGCGCCGAAAGCGAAACGCCCCAATCAATTCCGCCTGAATCGGTGAAGACGTTCGCCGAAGTCGTCGACGAGTTCCGCCAAACCTTCATGGTCACCGACCTCAAAATCACGACCAGGAAGGGATACGACGCGGTATTCGCAAGCGAGCTGCTCCCCAAATTCGGCGCATTGCCCATCACGCAAGTCGATGGTCGAGCTGCCGAAGAGCTGGACCTCGAGCTGACCAAGCGAACGCTCGCATTGAGCACGCGCAACAATATCCAAATTGTGCTCCGCTCATTGCTGCGTTTCGCAGCGTCACGGCAATACATCCCGGCCATACCGGCGAATATGCCGACGCTCAAGAAAATTGGGCAAAGCGTGCTCGAAATTCCGACCGACGAGCAAGTCGCGCTCTTGCTCGACCACGCGCGCAAGTCGCACCGCTTGAGCTTCACGCTCATGTCGGACGCCGGCCTTCGCCCCAACGAAGTCCGCGCGCTCCGCCGTCGAGACGTGCAGCTCCGGTACGAAAACGGCGAACCCGTCGGCGGGTTCATCACCATCCGCCGCGGCTGGTCCCACGGCGAAATCCACACGCCCAAGACCGGACAGCGCGAGGTGCCCATCTCGCCCGAGCTCGCTCGCGTGCTCGCGCCCGAGATGCACGGCGACCGCGAAGGCCACATCGCGACCAACTACCTTGGCCTCCCGTGGGGCCAGTTCGGGCTCGATCAAGCCTTCGAACGCGTCATCCACCGCGCGGGCCTCGAAGGTTGGTCGATCTACAGCCTGCGGCACTATGCCATCACGTCATGGCTGCGCGCCGGCATCCCCGTGCACGTCGTGCAGCGCATGGCGGGGCACGTGCACCTGTCCACCACGCAGCGCTACGTGCACTTCCTCAAGGCCGATCTCGAGGATGCCGCACGGAAGATCGCTGCTCGCGGACGCTCGCCGTCCAGCCCGCCCGCGAACGCGCCCGCGTAGCGGACGGGCGAGCGCTCATCGCGCATTGGATCAATTTCGCCTTGATCCATAGGCGATTTTTCACGGCGTGGGCAACAGTTGGGCAACGGATCCGCCCCCGCTGGACACCCCGCAACATCACCAAAACCCTACGTTTCAGGCACTTTCTTACAGGCTCAGCAGTGTCCTGACGAGCATGGTCGCTCGTGAAGGCTTGGGCAACAGTTGGGCAACAGGGTTCCGGACGGTTTTTCCTAACCGAACCACCGGCACGCTAAGTGCTTGAAATGATAGGCGCCCCAGGCAAGAATCGAACTTGCGACCAACGGTTTAGGAATGCATTACCGCTGTGCCGTGGTGTGTCTGGATATTCGTTTGGCGCGGCTGATACCCGCGCATATGGACTCACGAACAGCGGTGTAGCGCCGAACAGCGGTTCGGAATTCGAGCCAGCTGTGCCGAATGCTGTGCGCGAGTCGGCGGATGGCCTTCGATGGTTGCTGCTCCCGTGGGAGGGCGCTGAGGCGATGCTCGCCGGATTGGAGGCGTCGTGACACGCAACAAGAATTACGAGCGTCAATTGCGCCATAACGGTCCGCAAGCGAAAGCCGTGCGCGAGACGCTGCGGAAACTGCTTGATCTGCGTATCAGCGAGTATCTGGCGTATTACGAGGAAGCGAACAGCCCTTCACGGACTCGCCTTGAAGTCTCGGTGGAATGCGATGTAGCCATTGACGCTCTTGTGCGTGCACATGCTGGACATGTGGTTTTCACAAGCGATTTGCTCGAAGAAGTCAAGCGCTTGGCGAACCACATGAAAAGCACGGCGACCAAAGGGATCATGCACCGATTGCTGAAGACAATCGAGAAAAGAGGCGCATCGTGAGACACGAGCAACGCCTCACCCTCCTGGCTCCATCTGGCGGCGGCAAGTGGTTTGCTCGTTGCCAGTGCGGCAATCGTGTTCGTGTTGTCGCGAACGACGTAAGGCGCGGAAACACACGTTCGTGCGGTTGTCTGCGCGGAGAAGTGAATCGAGCTGGCACGAAGCCCAAGATCTCGGCATGGCCCAATCTCCGAATCGGGAGCCGTGTGGTGGTTGGCCTTGGGTATGCGGACAAGCGCGGAAATCGATGATTGCGGTCCGCTGTGATTGCGAATTCGTCTCACACGTCTACGAATCACAGTTCATGCGGGGCTCTGCCACAGCATGCATATCGTGTGCAGCGGGGAAGTGGCGAGCAGCTAAGAAATCAACGGATGGTGTGCAATGCCGCCAAAGACGTGCGGCATAGGAGTCTTTGACGATGTTGATTTTCCGATTGGACCGAAACACGCTCCGACGCAAAAGGCGCGTGCGAAAGCGGGATCAAGCTCTTCGATAGCATGAAAGCTATGCAGGACGACGTTCGAGCGGCCAGGGGTCGCCAACCGAGACATGCGTTCCAGATGCGGCTGGAATTGGTGCACCAGTTGTGGATGGCCACTGCATATCCGCAATTCATGGCGTGGTTGATCGAGGTCGGCTTGATGCCTTGCGTGAATGGCCGAGGGGCCAACCTCTATGGGGCCAACCTCTATGGGGCCAACCTCTATGGGGCCAACCTCTATGGGGCCAACCTCTATGGGGCCAACCTCGTTCGGGCCAACCTCTATGGGGCCAACCTCTATGGGGCCAACCTCTATGGGGCCAACCTCTATGGGGCCAACCTCGTTCGGGCCAACCTCGTTCGGGCCAACCTCGATGGGGCCCGACGAAACAAGGACGATGTCATGCCAGCCGGCTGGCAGCTCGCCGCATGTGGTTGCTGCTTGGAACGCACGAAAGAGGCCGTACCGTGAAAAACGAGGCACGGAAAACACCGCTCGCGCGCAAGCTGCAAGAATTGCGCGAATGCAGTGGCTTTTCCGTGCCCGAAACCGCGGCAATGCTCAAATGCAGCTCGGCAACGCTGCTCGATTACGAGACGGGACGATTGCCACCGCCGCCAGCAATGCGCAAAAAACTGGCGGATGTCCTCGATATTGACGAAGATGAACTGGAAAGACTTGCCGCACTGAATGAGCGGCCTGCATCGTGCGATAATGGCTGTCTGCACGATGGCGAGATGCTCCCGGGCGGCCTGCCGGCGGACGTGTACGACGACTGTGTGCACTACGCAGATTGTCTCAGACAGCTAACGCGAGCCTATCCACGCGCAAAATCGGCACACTGTCCGCAACAATGCGCAAAGCGCGATGCAATGCCATTTTTGCTGTGCGGTTCGTGCGGAAGCCGGCAACACTGGGGACCGACGCTGGAACGCTGCCGATGCGCCTGGAGATATGCGGCTTCCACGGCACCGCCATTGCCGTACGTGTCTGAACACTGGACCACCCACGCGAGCGCCTTGCGCTTGCTCTTGTGAGGTGTGCAAGAGCAATGAGCCGCCTGATACTCGTGATTCGATGCAGATAAATCACTTTCAATGCAATTGCAAACAGTGCTTTGCGCAACGTGAAAGGAAGGTTTTGAATGGGAAGGAAGAAAGAGGCAGCAAAGGCTCAAAAGCCCAACATCGAGGTGGCAAATGATGCCTCCCCGCCTGAATCTGGAGAGCGACAAGTGAATGAGCGCCCGCTCGAAAGCATTCGCGCGGACCCATTCCAGCCCCGCCAGCACTTCGACGTCGAAGGCATTCGCGCAACGCTCAAGGATGACAAGCGTATTCGCGAACCTATTCGCATCCGGCCAACGAGGGCGGATGAAAAAAACAAGGATGGCTCCATTGCGACGGAGCCGTGGACCATCATCAACGGCGAAACCCGATGGCGTGCGGCGAAGCTCGAAGGCATGCCCACCATCCCGTGCCTTCCTCCAGAGAACCTCGATGAGGTGACCATCCGCTGCGAGCAGCTCTTGTCGTCGTCGACAAACACTCCGCTGCGACCGCTCGAGCAAGCCGATACGATGGCGGAACTATCTACCAAACATAAGTTGTCCGCCGAAGAAATCGCCACGCGCACGGGCATTGGCTCGACACGCGCCGTATATCGTGCAATCGCCCTTTCGCGGCTTTGCCCGGAGGTGCGTGCGGAGCTCGAAGCAGGCACCATCCTGCATACCGTAGGAATCGCCATTGCGAGTCTGAGCGATGCGAAAGCACAAGCTAAATGCTGCAAAGAGATCCTGGAATCGGAATCTGGACATGATCTTCGCTTTGCGAAGGCGCACATTACGTCGAGATACCACTTGCAACTCGTTCCAGCGCAATGCGGATTCGATCCGAGCGACAAGACGCTTCCAGGCGGCCCGTGCTCGAAGTGCCCGAAATCAACGGCTGCGCAGCGAAGCCTCGGCATCATCGAGGATACCAGCACCGAGGCGCGCTGTACGGACAAGACGTGTTTCGAGGGCAAGCGCGCCGCATCGTGGGAGCGGCGCAAGCAGGCCGCATTGCGTGCCGGCATCAAGGTCGTCGAAGGGGATGAGGCACTGAAGTTGTTTCCGACCTCGTATTCTATCGTCCCGAAACCGCCGACGCTCGCCAACATCGACGAACCGATTTTCTTCAAAGACGAGCACACGACGTACCGCAAGCTGCTCGGTGACGCGGCGAAACCTTCGCTGATTGCATACGCGCACGGCAAAGTGCACGAATGCATGACGCGTAAGGAAATCGCGGCGGCGCTGCGGAAGGCCGGGCACGAAGACGCTGCGAAGGGTGAAGAGGAATGGATTGCGGATTCGGATTCGGATGATGCGTCGGACGATGATGCTTCGAAAGGGTCGCGCTCCAAATTGCCGACACGCCCGGACAACTCCGCATGGGCGCGAGCTCGTGAGGAAGAACGGCGCAAGCGTGGGGAGCTGCTTGTGCGCATGCTCGAGCGGGTCAATCCCGTGGATGAGAATGGCGCGCCATCGATGCCGTTCTGGCGGTTCCTCGCGAGCCTCACGGTTCGCATGCAGGACGATTATGTGGCGTCGCTTGAAGATGTGCTCGAGCGGCGCGGCCTCGCGAAAAGCGACGGCACCACAGACGCGACCGATCTCGATACGATTTAGCGTGGGTCCTCGACGAATCGCGTACACCCGGCGAGCTCGCGAGGCTCGTCGTCGAAGTGATCATCGACGAAAATGACACGTTCCTCGAAATGGGTGCGAGGTACGCGGGCTTGAGAGTCGAGGAAACCACCCCCGAGTCGACGCCATCACCGGACGAAACGCAGGACGAAACCGAGGACGATGCTGGCGAAGTCGCCGAAACGGATGCGGAAGACAGCGACGATCTGGCGAAGTGCATCGTGTGCGAATCCGTCGAAGATGACGGGCCGGGCACGCTCGCGTGGGCCACCGATGATCGGACGCTTTGCGTGAGCTGCTCGAAAACGATGGATGACGTCCTCGTCTTCATCGAGTCGCACCGATACACGGCAATCCTCGCGACGAGTTGCGCGACGAAGAGCTCGCAGAAGAGACCATTCTCGAACGGTGTCTGAAGCAGCTCGAGAGCGAAGGCCGAATCGAGGACCTTGGCGATAACACGTGGAAGCTCAGCTCGAGCGAATTGCTCGCACGCAAAAAGGCCAAGAGCCGCAAGGGGAAGGCGAAGTGACGCTGCCTTCGACGGCGCACATCGAAGCGCACCAAGCGGTGCATGGCGGTCTGTGGAAGGTCGTGCCAGCGCTCGCGGGCAAGAAGCAGCCGCGCCCATTCTTCGTGCTCTTGTGCGTGCACGGGAAGCTCGTGACGTACGAGCAAGGGGATTTCGTGGCCACGGTGGACGAATCGCCGTGGTTGCGTGCGGCCGAATGGATTCCCGTGGACAGCCGCGGGAACGAGGTTGGCACGGTCGAACCGTGTCGCTTGAACTGAAAGCGAGGACGAATGAAGTTGCTTGCGATTGTGATTGCAATGGCGCTCCCGGGGTGTGTGGCGACCGTGGAGATGCCTGAGTGTATCGACGCAGTCGATTGCGATGACGGCGATGTGTGCACCGCGGATCGCTGTTCGAAGTTCGGGCAGTGCATTCACACGCAATACGGCGGGGAGGAATGCTCGCAATGACGTACGCGCAAGAGCTCGAGGACCTCTTCACGTCTGCGAATGGCGATCGCGAACGGAGCAAGAAGCAAGTCGCGCTCATTGCGGCGGGACAGCTCCGGTTGCCGCCGTGCTTCACGCTCAAGGGCGCCACCGCGGAGCAAACGGCTCGGTGTCACGAGCTCGCTCGGATGCTTCAAGCAAACTGACCAATGCGCTGCCAAGTCCACACCGCACAGATCCGCTACGTGAAGGCGAATAAGCCCGACGCGGTGGATGTGTCGCGGGTGGGCAATTGGCTGCTCGAGAAGGCGCGCAAAGAAGCACCTGGGGAGATATTCGCGCCGTCATGGGACCTGCTTCGCGCTGCGCAGGCGGGGCTCGTGACGGCGGACGAATACGACATGCACTTCATGGCCGAGATGCGTGCGTCGTATCGGTACCGGCGTCGAGAATGGGATGCTTTTCTTGCGCGGCCGCGTGCCGTGCTCTGTTGTTACGAGCCATATCCCGAGCATTGTCATCGGCATATTTGCGCGAGCGCACGGCCCACATTGGGCGCGATTGATTGCGGAGAGATTGAATCGTGAAGCCCTATTACGTCAGTCACGACAAGGCCGTCCGCGTCTATTGCGCACGCTGGGAAGACGTCGTCGAGGCCGGCGAAGTCAAGCTGCGCGACGTTGGGCTCGTTCACTCCAACCCGCCGTATGGCAAGAAGCTGCGTTTCAATGGTCGCGGGGGCGGACGTCGAGTAAATGGCGCGCCGCCATTGAAGGAACGCAAATGGGACCCTGTCGAGGGAGATGACGGGCCGTTCGATCCGGCGCCCCTCTTGGCGCTCGATCGGCCGCTCATCACGTGGGGAGCGAATTACTACGCATCGCGATTGCCCGACGTCGATTCGTGGATCCTATGGGACAAGCGCGACGGGAGCACGCCCGACAAGGGCGCCGATGGCGAGCTCGCGTGGAGCAACCTCGGCGGCCCGCTCCGAATCTTTCGGCATCTATGGAAGGGCACGCTGCGCGCCTCGGAATGCTCGACGCTGCATCTTCACCCAACACAGAAACCCGAAGCCCTGTGCGCGTTCGATTTCGCCCTCGCAATGGAGCGCCGAAAGCTTCGTCGAGGCCAGATCATTCTCGTGACGCATGGCGGGTCGATGCCAGAAATCAGGCCTGCGCTCGCCATTGGATGCAAGGTCATCGTGTGCGAGGTGTCGGGCGCCTATTGCCATACGGCAGTTAGGGCACGGCTGCTGTCGATGCGGCAAGTGCCACTCGAAGCGCAGACTCTTGGGCCATTGTTTGATGGAAGGATGTGACACATGGCATCGAATTGGAAGGACCATCCAGCCGCTCAGCTCGTCGACAAATGGGACGGCGACAAGGTTGTGGCCCAAAAGGTGCGTAAAGAGGGTGATGACGTTTCGGAGGCAGAACGCGATCGTCGCGTTGCCGAATATCTGTCGAAGGCGCCGACGCCGGACGAATTGGATGTGCTCGAGGGCCGTGCGAGGTGCGGGGAAATCCGGGCACTGCGACACCACGGCAAGGGCGTTTACACGTGGATTGAACCTTGACCCACCGCAAGCTCACGAAATCAGAAGCCTTGCGCTTCACGCACGAGGTTGCGGTTGGCCGCGCAAAACGAGCAAAATGCTTTTCAGATTGAGTGGCCTACCCGCATTGTGCCATGGTCAGTGTCCCGCAATCTCAGCGGAGCATGCACCATTGCGGCATGTATCCTTGCGCGTGTGCTGCGCTGGCATGGCTATGCCGCCGGCGTCGCCGCGGGGCACGCCCATTATTGGGTCGAAACGGCATGCGGCTGGAAACTAGACCCTACGTATGCGCAATTTCGAGGAAATTCCGGGCCGCTCGTCGCGCGAATGCGCTCCAACAAAACAGGGGCACGAGTCGGCTTGGTTCCGCAGGTGATGCTTCGTGAGTTTTCGGGAGTCTCGGAAGGTGACAACCACCCGTGTTGGCCTGTGTATCACATGGCCGTGATGACGCGCATCTTGCGGCGTATGGGCGTGAAGGGGCTGTAATGGGCCTATTCGTCGCGCTCGATGAACCAGCGTGCGACGTCTTTGCGGCTCGGAATGCATACGAGCCGACGCCCGCCGAACGTCTTGCCGTGGAGGTTGCGCAGCACGAGTCCAAGCTTGTGCGGCGTGTCGCCGAATCGCTCGAGGGCTGGGTTCGCGGCCATCGCCTCCCGCACCGTGATGTCCCCGCGAGGCGTCGACGCGAGCACCTTCCATCTCGTCGATGACCTGCTCGCCGTCGATGCCGGGCCGATAGACGCGTTGCTGCGTGCCGTTCACGCGCACGCGATGCGTTGGCACCCACCCGGCCCGCGCGAGCAGAATGCCGAGTCTCTTGCTCAAGCCGTCGTCGAGCTCGAACTCGAGTGCCCGCGCGATGTCCGGGATGGTGATCCCCGCGTCGTGGCCCGTCTGATCGAGCAACGCCTTGAGCGATGCTTCGAGCGATGCACCATCGATGGCGCCGGTGGACAGCGTCGTGCGAGGCTTGCGCTCGCGTCGCTGCTCGAGCTGCCTCACGCGCTTATCGAGCTCGAGCTGGCGGGCGATGTCTTGGTGGAGAGCGAGAGCTTCGTCCAGCATCTGCTGAGACTTGGCGAGCATCGCTTTGCTGTCGTTGCCAGGTGCCGGTTTGACGAGCTTCGCCATCTGCTCCCGTCGCCACTCATCCGCTTCGGGAGTGCCCGCGGCGATGGCAAGTTCGATCGCTGCAGTTGGAGAGAGCCAAATCACGTTCTCGGGTCTGCCGCCAACCGGGGAGGTTTTGCCGAGCTCTCGGCGAAACTCATTTGCCCTGATTTTGCCGATTTCGACCAGCCTTTTGAACGCCGCAACGGCGCCGCGCTTATGGTTGTATCCCAACCTTGGGGCAAGCAGCTCGATAGAGACGAAGTGCTCGGGAACCGCCTCGATGGCCTCGACCGTTGCGAGCGCTTCGCTGTTGCCATCATCGTCATACCGGTGCATCGTTCGTCATAACCAAACTCGTTTGACCTCCAACGGTGATGACGTTGTCCTTGCGCATCATGCGGCACCTCCATCGAGGTCGAGTCGCTCTGCAAGCCCGCGACAAACTTCGAGGCGAGCGACGATGTGGTTCGCGAGCGTGCCCCAGTGCCGATCCGACGCGAGATGGTCCGCGAGCAGCTCCATCAAGATGTGCGTCTCATTTAGCGCACCGGTGAGCGTGTCGTCGGCGTACGCGCCGAGTACGTGGTGCAGCATCTCTGCGGGCGCTGCGTTGCCGTTCCTCGTCCGAATCGGGAGGGCGTGGCGGCGCCCAGGTGGGACGAAGGGCGAGCCTGGATCTCGGCTCGTTGGTGGCGCGGGATCGGGCGCATCTTCACGATCGTTGACGAGATCCGCGTTTTGCGTAGAAGACGTAATCACGTTCAAACCTCGCTCGTACGGGGTTGGGCTTAGGTGGCAAAATCGGGCCACCGGCGGCGTGACGTCGCGACAAGGCTCGTCCTGGTCGTGGCAGTCGAGCGCCGTTGGACTCTGGGGAGTCGGTAGCTCTCCAGAGTCCGCCGTATTTTCATCGTCCCTCACGCCGTTCGGTAGCCGTCGTAAGGGTCGCTCTTCAGGCTGTCCGTTTTCGCCATGGACGTCAACGGCAAACAGTCATCGCCACCATCGTTCGTTTTGCCGAACTCTAGTTCGTTGATGTAACTCGGCAGATGGCCGACTTTGCCGTCGCCGATCCAAACGCTGACAGCGTAGTCGTCATGGGGGTTGTCGAACTCTGGGATGAGCCACGCGCCCGTAAGAATTGGCGCATCTTTTGTGCACGCTTTGCCACCAGTCACACGGTGCAACTGTGGTTGATAGTGGGACTCGCCCACAACCTCTTGCACGTGCTTTTCTGGGCCTTCGAGCCAGATCATGCACCGTGTGTCGGTCGTGAGATGTTTGGCGGGTACGAGCAGGACAAGGTCCCAGATGCTGGCCATGTTGGAGGCTCTACACGAGACGTTCGTCCGGTAAAAGCTGTCCACGTGATCAGGGTCACGTCATTCCGTCCGTGCTGGGCGGGGCAAAATCGACAGCCGAACGTCACGACGAACTTCCATCGGGCTTACACCGGTGCGTACGATGTTGCGCATGAACTACCAGCAATACCCGCAACCTGTGGGCACCTGCCTCAAGTGCCACCAGCTCGTCTACCCGCCAAACTTTGTCGCATACCCGACCGGCCCCGTGCATTCACAGTGCGCTCAAAACAGTCAAATCGCCTCTGCCCAAAGGTCGAGCAGCATACCCATTTGGGCGATTGCGATGGGCGCGATGTTCATGCTCGGCGGGGGATGCCTTGTGCTGCTGAGTGCAGCCGGCAATTCAGCAGCAAACGCGCCGCCCGACATTCAGGTCGAGGCCAAAGATCTTTACGAGGTATACCGGACGAACGAAGTGCGCGCGGACTCGCTCTACAAGGGCAAACGAGTGGCCGTTCGTGGTATTGCGGGCGATGTCCAGAAGACTGTATTCGACGATGTTTACATCGAGGTTCGTTCGGGCGTCGGACTCGACCTCAACTCATTGTGGTGTTACGCGAAAAGTGGACAGGAAAAGGCATTCGGGGAGGTGCGTGCTGGTTATCCAGTCCGATTGAGTGCTCGAATAGATGGCCTCACCCTTGGTCATATTATGGGCCGCGACTGTGTTGTAATGAAGTAGCCCAATCGCTCGCCCGCCCCCCGCCGCCATTCTCGCGCGGCTGCATTCCAAGAAAAACCAAGCTTCGCGTTCGGGGTGGTCATCACCGTGGATGCCGTGTGCCATTCGATATGATGGGCGTATTGGATGGTATTGTCTCGTGAATCGGTAGAGGGAAATAGAATATGGCAGACGAAACCAAACTCGTGAAAATCGACATCGATGGGTGGACGCTGGGAAAGGTGAGCGGCGAGGATGAGCCGAGAGTCGAGGACGTCGAGTTGGCACGGCGGCTCGGCATTGGACGCGAACGCAAGATTCGCGACCTCATAGCGAGGCACGTAAGCGCCGGAAACCTGAATGATTACGAGGTTCTCACCACCGTGGTGCAAACCTCGGAGAAGGGTGGCCGACCGGGTCGTGCATACTGGCTCACGGAAGCGGCAGCCCTGTTTATCGTGACGAAGAGCGAGACACAGAACGCTATCGCACTCACGAAGGAGATGATCCAGGTCTTCATGCTCGCTCGACGTGGGATCCTTTCACATAGCGCCTCGCTCATGCCAGCGGTTCGCGAGGTCGTGCGCGAAGAATTAGCGGCCGTTTTCGCCAACATGAAACCTCGCAAAACGAAGCCGCGGCCGCCCGAGCAAGAAGACTTCCTTCAAGCCCCTTTACACGCGCCGTTGCTCATTCCGTTGGAAAAACTCGCATGGGAAATAAATCCCCACGAAGGAACCATAGCCGTGCGCCAGTTGCTTGCGGAAATCAGCAGCCAACGGCGGGCTGGGTGCCCTATGCGCATCGCGATCGCCCAACACATTGACGAGTTTGTTGCGCATAAGGGAGCTCAAAGCATCGACATTCGTGTCGGTCGGTATCTTCGCACGTTGATCAACCTGCCCCCGCATGATGGTCGCGTTGTGTTCAAGGAGGCAGGTATGACCACGCGATGGGGCGTGCGTCGCGTTTCCAGGTCAATTGTGGCGGCGTAGCGTCTGTTCGATCCCGCCACCCGACATGATACGCATATCGGGTGGCATTGTCTCGAAACGGTAGAGGAAGGTTATTATGTCAAACGCGAACGCAGAAATACGAATCTTCGTGGACGGTAAAGAAGTCGATGCAAACAAATTCCTGCAAGCATTCGAGGTTAGTGTTTCCTCCAAAATCTTGCAGGAGATCTTTTCGGAACACGAAGATATGGAGCTTCTCGAAGCGCAGTTGGAACAACGTCTTCAAGAGGTTTCCGAAATGGGGCCAGTGAATGGCCGTCAACTCTACCGTGTCGACGACGAAAACGGTGGGCCGCCTCGGTGGGGAATTCGTTACATTGGCTAGTTGACTTGGGCGTTGTAGCCAACGCGAGACGTTCGCCAAGGCCGAGCGATCACCAACCCGAAAAATCGTCGCTCAGCCTTGGCGGATTTCTGGTACCGTAACCTCGAAAGGAGCTTCCCCATGAAGTCCAGAAAGCGTTTCGCCGGCGTCGCGATGACGCTCGTGCTGCTTGGCGCCACCGCGGCCGCGTGTGTGCCCGCGTTCGAGCCTACGAGGACGGCGCTCACCATCGTGAAACCACCGCCCCCTCCACCACCGCCTCCACCGGAGGCTCAGGAGTTCGGGGAGTGAACGCTTTCCTCCTGCGTACTGCTGTCGCGCTTCTCCTGCCAGCGGCAATCCTCGCGGCGCGCCACTCGAAGATTGTTGCGCTCGCTATTGGGTGGCCGCTGGCAGCGAACCTCTACGTATCGCTTTCGGGCGTCGAACTGGCCATTGAGCATCCGGCCCGAGTGCTCGTGCCCGCGATATCGTCCGCCCTTGGCTTCGCGGAGCTTTACGCAGAGGCTCGTGACGGCCACCGGTTTTCTCAACCAGCCATTCTCGGTTTGCTTGTGTTCGCGTCCGGAGCTGCCGACATTGCCGCACTGCCAGCTTTCGCGGTGCTCAATGAATGGGCGGTGCCGTACATACAAATCGTCGTCTGCACGGCGCTGATCATCGTCTCGCTTTGGCCAAGAAGGAGGCTTCCGTGGATATCCTCATTGGTTGTTTGATTTGGGTCAGCTTGATGCTTGCTTTCGCCTTGATTGCCCTTTGGGTCGTGAAGGTGCGGCCGATGGACGCACGCCTCTCCGCGGCCGAGCAGCACGCCCGCGAGCTCAAGGCCCGGCTCGACGAGCAGCTCGCCATCGATGGCGTCATCCCGGTTCGGGTCGGGCGCCTCGAGGCCTTCATGCGGCCTGAGAGCGGCGAGCTCGCCCCGAGGCTTGCGCAGCTCGAGCAGCAGCAGGCCGTGGATTCACGATGCTTCGCTGAGCAGCACCGAAGACATGCACGCGAAGTCAAGGACCTTGACGTGCGCCTGCAGGTGATGGCGCGCGAGATGGTTACGCGCTCGAGCCTTGAGCAGACGATGCCGGCGCCGGTCAACCGCGAGCGCACCACGGTGCGGCCACCGAGCCGATGACCACCGTGCTCGCGTGCGCGCTCAGCTTCGCCGCCGGCGTCATCGTCGGCGGCGCTGGGATGTGGGCCGTGTGGAGCGGTCCCATGTCGCGCATCACTGCGCTCGAAACTCGACTCGACGAGCTACTTCGGAATCGAAATCCGAATTGACGAATCGTCGGGCGCCGACTTCGCCTCGATTACTTTGTCGAGTTTCTTTTCGATTGCGCCGAGACGATCGGCCACTCGGCCAACCTCTTGCGCCCCACGCCATGCCGTATCCAAAATGCCGTGGACCTTGAGCCGCTCGTTTCCAAGAAAAACGAGGTAAAGCAGGATCAATATCCATGTCCACGGGGATGCAATCGCTTCAAGTAGGCGCATTGCGGCGGCTTCCACGGCGTCACGCTGCTGACCACACAAGGGTGGCGGTCGGATTGCTGTCTGCTCCGGCCCATGATCCACTCAGGATCTTGGTCACAACCGAAACGACGTCGCCCTTTGCAACCGCGACCGGCGCAATGGGCGCACTCGTGGTGTCGCCGTCCGCCGCGGTCATCGCGACATCAAGGTATGCGCCCGTGTCGACGCCATTGATCCGGACCTCGAACCTGTACACCGCCGTGCCCGTGCCCGGCGTGTGACCGAAGTGGATCTCAGTTATCGTACGCGCGCGTGTGGAACGAATGCCACGCAGCGAGCCCTGTGTGATCGAGCCGTGGTCGCCACCAAAATCAAAATAGGTGTATGAGGTGGAATTCGGCAGCGCTGAGCAACCAAAGTGCCATTCGCCAACCAGCGGCCCGGCCGGTCCCTGCTCACCTTGGGCACCGTCGTTACCAGGTGGGCCCTGTTCTCCCTGCGGGCCTTGAATGCCATTTACGATGGCCACAAGGAGATCTCTGCCAGCAGCGAATTGTGCATCACCATCGACGAGTGACACGGGGATCGACCAGTGTTCAGTCGACAGCCCCTGATCGACCAACGTCGGCGTCGCGGTAACCGACCATTTTTGGCGCACCGTCGACTCGGTGGACTGTTGAATTAAAAACGATTCGGTCGTTTCGAGAAACCCGAGTAGCGCGCCGATGTCGCGACCAAGCGCTTCGCGACTCGAAATCAAAATCGTCGTCGCGTTGATCTGTGTCGCGTTATTCCAGATGATCTGACCATCGCCGGGATAGCCGCTCGTCGCGCCCGTGTTGGCCTCGTAATCGAAGACGGTGGCGGAGAGCCCTTGAGGGCCCTGGGGGCCTGCTTCGCCCGCGCTTCCCGGTCTGCCCTTCGGGCCTCGGTTTCCGAATGCCGCCCCGCTCATACGTCCTCTGCGCCGATGAGCGTAATGGTCACGTTGGCCCCGTCCGACTTGGCGAACCACCCGGCCAAGGTCGCCGACGGGATCGTGTCATCGCTTCCCGCGTCGACTTTGAGGACCTGCGTCGAAGCATTGCCCCAGAGCGCGTTTGCGCCGCCGTTTGGTACGACGAGCCGCCAAGCCGCGTGGGAATGCTCTGCGCCATCGGGCAGCGCCTCGGTGAGCTGCTTGGCGGTGCTTGTGAGCTCGAGCGTCGCGACGAGCGGGGTTCGCGCCGGCGTTGCCGCAACGATGAGCTCGCCTCGATCGTTGCAATCGAGCGGGATAATCTCGCCGTCAGAACGGCGCCGCCCTTGCACAACAGCAAATTCTCGCATTGCTCAGCTCCCCAACGCCGTTGCGTCACCGCCCCAAAGCCATGCCGACCATTCCATACCGCTCGCGCCATCGTCTTGCGCGGCAAACAGGATCCACCCGATTCCGCTGTTGGGCAGCGTGCCGATGTTCGTCGTGTCCACGCGTTGAATGACGACGTTATTGCCGCCTCCCACAACATTACGTCGGAGGATGAACCATTGCCCTTTATACGATGGGGCTGGAACCGTGTACGTCCTCGGGGCTGCGGCGTCGGGGACGATGCCAAACTCGAAGTTGAGCGTGAGCGTGCCCGAGCTCGACGAAAGCGTCACGGGCTCTCGAAACACGAGCGGTCCCGTCATCACGCCGCCAGCGAGCGGCAATTTGAGCGCATCGAGGGCAAAGATTGCGCCAAACGATGCTTCAAGGAAAGCGAACAGCGTGCCAACTCCCTCGGAACCGGGGTTCCACCCACCGATTGAGGAGGGTGGCATGCCAATGAGATTGGCCCCAGAGCCAGCCGTGATCCCCTGCAGCGTCACGCCCGCAATGGGAATCGTTGCATCGGTGCGCAGATATCTGGCAATCGCGCACAAGCGGCCCCAAAGCGGCAAAAACGAATTCGTCCAAAACGTGGACGTGCCATCGCCATTGAACGAGCGATACGTCCCGTTCCAGGTCGGTGATTCGACAAGCAATGTTTCCGCCATGCTACCCTACCTCCTCAAATCTCGCCCGTGATCCACCGACCATTCCCCCATTTGAATGCACCCCACGCGCACCAATCCGCCCCCCACAAGTTCGAGAGCGGCCATTGAATCGTTTCGCCGCCCCAAACTTCATCGCCCCAATTGTGCACGCCCCAAATCATTCCGCCGCCAAGGCCCACGATGACCGACACGGGGAGCGATTGCGGCGACTTCCAAAACACGACCTGCCCGAGCACTGCGCGCTTCTCCGCAAGCGTCGCCGTGCTGCCCCATGTAGCATCGCCCCAATTGAATTCGCCCCAATTAAGGGACCCGAACAGGCCCGAAATGAACACCCAAAACTTTGAGTACCAATCATCGTCCGGCTCGTGCCACTGCTGCCAATGAAAAACCTCGACGGTTGGCACACCATATCCACCAAGCGACCGCTCGATGGCCTCAGGAAGGCCGGCGTCCTCCCACGTCGGGAAGGCTTCCTGCATTCGGCCACGTAGCCGTTCGGCAAGCTCACCCGCGAAAATCGGAAGCCGGAAAGTGGGAGCGAGTTTGCCGAGCGCGTCATCGGGGCAATGGTCCGGGACGCGCATTTTGACGCCCGCTTTGAGCAGGTCGATTTCGCGGTCCTGTACGGTACCCAAGGCGCGCGCAATCCCTTCCGCAAGCTCGCCGAGCCAGCGAATGGGACGCATATCGGCGACGCGCGCCTCGAGAAAACTCATTGCCCCGCGTCCTCCACGCACCCCCCCCCCCCCCCCCCCCCCCCCCCCCCCCCCCCCCCCCCCCCCCCCCCCCCCCCGCCCCCCCAAAAAACCCCCCCCCCCCCCCCCCCCCCCCCCCCCCCCCCCCCCCACCCCCCCCCCCCCCCCCCAGCCCTTTCATTTTGCCGCAGATCTCCGCGTGCAAATAATAGCTCACGTCGATGTCGAATTGCGAATCATTCACGAGCGCTTTGACGCGCCATGAACGCTCGTTCGTGCTGGCGAGTCGGCGATGCGCGAACGCATTGGCTGCGCGTTCCGCTGCTTGTTCCAGCGACGATGCGCGCACCACTTCGATCACGGGTTCACCCGCGTTTGTGATCGCGACGCGGTATTCGGTTTCTTCACGATCCTCTTGCGGTTTGTCGTGCTGCAGCTCTTTCGCCGCCCATGCACACAGTCCCGCCAAGATTAATTTCGCTTTTTCGCGAAGCATTACGCCTCCGTCAGATTGATGTTGAAGACGAGGACTTCTCCCACGTCTAAAACGACGTCGTCAAGCGGAGCGACCGTGTCCGCGTCGCCGACGCCGCGGAAACCTGGAATCACGTACTGTTCGAACGCGCCGCCGCGAATGATTGCCTTCACCAAGGTCTCGTCTAGCTTCACGCCTGCGCGCATTGGCCACTGGGCCGCAAGCAGGGACAAGGCTGCGCTCGCGTTCGCAATAGCATTCGGGTTCGTGCCGTCGAGCTCGAGCGTCGCTTCGACGTCGACGACCCGGGCAACGGCTGGCAGATAGAGCCATCGGCCGCGGGAGCCCAAAGGTTCATACCGGCCAAACAAGGTGGCGGCCGCAGTGCATTCGTCGTTCGTCGCGGGCCCGGCCGCATTCGCGAGGTACACTTCAACGGAGCTTTGTCCATTGGGGTTGTCGTCACGGACGCCGAGTTTGGTGAGGCTTTCAATGCCCGTCAAAATCCGATAGGTGACGGCGTCGACGTGCCCTCCGGCGGCGAGCGTTCCCCATCGCGATACGGCACGGTCAACGTATTCGCGATTGGTCTCTCGGCGCCGAGCGGCCGCCACAATCGAGTCGACGCTGTTCGATATGTCGACACCCGGGAGAGCACCACCGAGCAGCTTGAATATCTGTCCTGGGGCGATGTTCCCTTCGAGGCCCGCTGTGAGCGCCTCGAATTCGAGATGGAGTGTCTGGCCAATGCCCGCCTGCAGCACGCCGCCCGTGGTATTGCGGAACCGTTGCCCATTGATGGCCTGTGCCTCGAGAGAGATTCCGGGCCCGCTCGCCCCCGCGGCCTTGATGGTGTGCGGGCCGCCCGTTGCGCTTTGATTCGTCAACGTGAAGAGGTGACGGGCGCGTGTCTCGAGTAGCCGCGCGACCCGGAAAAACCCGTATACTTGCAGATCGATCCATGCTTCGTCGCGGTTTTCGACGTCGAGCAAGAAGCCCGACTTGACCACTTCGGCGCGAATACCTTGCTCGACCGAACGAGCTCGAGCGTCGAGCGCAATCAGCCCACGTTCGGCGCTCGTTGGGGAGAATCCCGTGAGTGTCACGCCATTCGCGGCGAGCTCCGCGGTCATCTCCGACTGCAGCGTCGTGGCATCGGTAACGGCAATGGTTTCTTCGTAGGTCGGCATCGTCGCCTCACAGGATTGGGAATTGCGCGAGAATGTCGCCCGCCTTGTCGATGGTTACGAGCAAAGGGAAGGTGCCCGTTCTTCCGAGCGTCACATTGGGTGCATATCGGAGCCGCTCGTCTTCACCGAGGGTCAACGTTGACGACACACGTGTGACGTATTCGGTGCGCGAGCCCTCTGCATCGAATGCCGCACGCCATTGCGCGAGCTGCGCGAATGTGGGCGTAGCGTTCACGAACGCGGGCAAGTCGATGCAATGTCCGAGCGCCCACGGCAGACCATCACGAGGCGCGAGGAAACGGCGCACGAACCATTCGAGCGGTACGCGTGCGCCATAAATGCGCCGGTACGTGAGCCCCGGCCGCCCTTCCGCGTCGAACGTCGACGTGTCGACGAGCCTGCTGATATCAATTGCCGGCACGGAGAAACACCTTTGGGGACCCGGTCGAAATGACGCCGGTCAAGTTTATGGTGGTGGTGGTACTCGGCGCGACAATGGCAATTTGGTTCGGCCCCGTTGGTGGCGTGTATGTGATCGTGATCGATCCGATTCCGCCTTGGGGGTCGGGCGTCGCCACGAATGTCAACGTGCCAACTGATACCGTGTCGTTTACGCGAGCGACGGCGTAATCGTTTTCGATTGCGGCGGGATTCTGCTCGAATCGCGTAAATCCAACGATCGCCGGCTTCGATTCGTCGCCACCAATGAAACACAGAAGCGCCCGCGTTCCTTCAGAGACGGCTAGCCGACACTCGACGAGCCCCGGATAATACGGCACGCTCGTCAGTCCGCCGATGTTCGCGTCGTCGGCTTCCACGTCGAGCTCGCCCGTGTTGTGCTGTCGGCGAATGGTGACCTCGTGAGTCCCGAGATACGCACGCGGCGGCATCGCGCGCCGAGTCGCTGCCTCGAGGTCGCCGCGCAGGCCTCCCGCTCCCGTGCCGTCTCCCCAGCGAAAAACAGCGCGCAGACCATGCTCGTCGAGCACGTACACGGCCTCTTCAATGCGCCTGCCCCGAATCGTCGTGCCAGGCCGAATCGATGCTCGAGCGACCGACCCGGCGATCGTCCGATCGATAGCGTCCTCTGGGCCCTCGAGGAAAAGTCCGGCGTCTTCGACGTCCGCCTCGAGCCATTCGTCAACGGCGAGCTTCACAAGGCCATCGTCGCCCATGCGCCAATTGAACCCGTATCGATCGGCGAGACGATCGAGCAGTTGCGCCCCTGTGACGCCGCCAATCCGATGCCATCGAGGCACGAAGAGCGTCGCGACCGCCACGTCATCGTCGAGCAGCTCGCCAACCTCCTCAATCGCGTCCGCAACGATTGACGCAATGGGCACCTCTTGCGGGGCTTGCTGATACGTGCGCGGCGTGAGGAGTGCCTTTGCGAGCAATCCTTTGCCACCGACGATGAGAGCGGTGGCGCGCCCTTCGAACGTCGTCGCATCCACCTCGAGGATGGTGCCTCCGAGCTCGACGGGTTCGCCATCGTTGTCGGCTGCGAGAACGACCGTCACGGGCCCGACTGGTAGCGGATCGTCTTCGTCTGCGTCGATGGTCGCGCGGACGGTCCAAATCCCGCGGAGCACGAACACGATGGTGCCGTCGAGCATCGTCCACTCGCGGTCGTCTTCGGTGCGCAACGTTCCCGTGCTCATGGTTTCACCGTTGGTTTTTCGGGGCCATCGAATCCACGGGCGGCGACGGATTTCACACGTGTTAGCGTGACGGATTTTTGGGCTGCACGAGCGGCCGCCGAAAGTGCGGGATCAATTGTTAGGCCGCCTCGAGCGATGGTTTTCGTCCCCTCTTGAGGCACTGCCGCGTTTTCGTCACCTGGCGTGTGTTCGGTGCTCTTCGTTGGGGTCGCCGTGCCTTGCTCGGCTTCTTTCGGCGGCTCCGGCACCCACTCTTTGGCCGTAATGGTGCATGTCCCCTTGTGCCCTTGCCAAACCACTTCGCCCACTTCGTCGACGTCAATCGATTTGCCCAAACGACGATTGAAGTCCGCACTCATGAAGTCGAACGGGCCGCCATTGCCGTTTGGGTTGTTCGGATCGAGCGCGTTTAAAATCGCGCATGCGCCGAGGGGTTCGGAGAAGCGCGCCCGCGTGAACGTCATTTCGATCGTCACCTCGAGCGGTTGCGGGCCCGATTTCTTCGTCTTCGCCTTGCCCCTGCCAGCAGCCTTTTGATTGTCCTTTGCGGACTTCGATTTGACCTTCACGAGCGCGGCGCCCCACCCATAGGGCTCCGGAGGCCATTCGAAGGTGCCGTCGGGCGTGGCCACGATGAACTGCACCCACGGGCCGGACGGTGCAATGGAGGGCGCGTCGATGACGATCATCCGTACGCGAGCCTCCGAAGTCCGGTACCGAGCTGCGCTTCGAATTGCTCACGAGCTCCGCGCACCGCCGCGCCACCAATGGCCTGCGCTTGCGCCGGCGAGCTCGCGCCCGACACGATGATTTGCGGGGAGAAGTGAATGACGACGCTCGGGCCACTGCCGCCGCTCATTGCCAGCGCGCTGGCGTTGCCATTCATGTTGGCCGGCGCCGTAGCTGATGCGGACAATGCGGCCATCGCCATGTATTCGGCCGCTGAGACGGCGTGCCGCGTGCCGCGCCTGAAACCGCGCGCCATGCCGGGGCCCGCCCAAACGCTGAGATCTGCGAATGCTTGCGCCGGACTTCCAACCCGCCATGTGCTCCCCACGGCGCCTAGCGCTGCATTGGCTAGGTTTGTCGCAGATTGAACGACGACACCGATGCCACTTTGAATGCCTTGCACAAGCCCTTGCCAGAGATTTCGCCCATATGCCATGCCGCTCTCGAACATGTTCGCTGCACCGGTTCTGATGCTCGAGACAAGAGATTCGATCGCTCCCGATGTCGAATTCACGAAGCTCTCCAGGAATGCGCCGCCAGGAAGCATATTCTTGAAGCGCTCCATAGCACCCTTCGTGTCGCCGTCGAGAAGCGCTCCGATTCCGCGGATACCCTGGTAGAGCTCGGGAAGCATCGACAATCCGCCCGTCAGCGGAGCCATCAATACGCGCGCTGGCAAGGTCAGGCCCCGCCATGCGGAGCCGATGTTGCCTATCCCGCCCGTCCATTCCGAGAACGTGCCCACCGCGCCAGCGATGCCACCTGCGATCCCCATTAACTCGCGGGCGCCACCAGCAAGTTCACGCACCACTGGCACGGCCTCTTTCGCTCCCGCGAGCATTGCATCAAGCGTTCCTGTAATGCCTTTCTTCGTGTCGACCTTTTCCCCCGTAAGGCCCTCGATCATGGCATTGAATAGGTCTCCTGCAACCTTTCGGACCTCTTTGCCTTTGCCGTTGTTGACGTCGAACCAATCGATAATGGAGTTGAGCGTGTTTTTAACGCCATCCATTCCCGTGCCAGCCTTGACGTCAAAAAAGATGTTGTCGGGAATGTCGTGCAGTTGCTCGATTAGCCCATTAATGTTGTTTCTGGCCTTCTTTTGCGCCAGTTCTCCGAACACGCCTTTTTCGGGCTTCAGCGTACCGAAAAAGGCCTTCTCAAATACGTCGTAGGACACCTTTCCGGCCGAAATGAGCTTGTCCATTTCCGCCGCCGTTTTGCCAGCTTGCTGACCCAAAACGCTCATGAACTTCCCCCGATCGAGGCCCGCTTCATTCAGTTGCATGAGCTCCTCCCCTTGCAGCTTGCCCTTCGATCGTATTTGCCCGATGGCAAAAAGCATTTCATCCGTCTTTGCTTGGGGGGCTTTCACTTTCATGTCGGCCATTGCCCGGATGAGTTTGTCCGAGGTGTCTACATCGAACCCCTTACTCATAAGAGACGTAAACTGCCCTACGGTTTCGCCGCGTTTCTTTCGCAGAAAGTCGGCCGTTGATGCTGCACGATCGATGACGGCGTTTGCCTTTGCTTCCGTCCCGGTGATGGCTTCCAAAGCCGTCACCATATCTTCGCGAAAACCTTGCACACGGACAACCGCTTTGCCGAACTTCACGCCTGCCATGGTTGCAAGGCCAGCGCCCGCAACGGTAAGCGCTCCGATGCCAATGGCGGCACTTGCCAAGGGCGGCCCAATTTTCCCCGCAATGGGGCCAATCTTCTCGAGCGCTTCCACGCTTGATACGAGCCCCTGCGTTGCCCGTGGCCCGAACGTCCTGGAAAACGTCTGGAAAGCTTTCTGCCCGCCCGTTAGCGCTTTCGGATTTGCACCCGCCATCAAATGCGTCGGTATCCTGTTCGCTGCTCGCATCCGATCTGCGAGCCAATCCGCATCCGCTTTCGCGGCGGCCTTTGCTCGCCTCTCGATGACGTCGTACACGCTCGAAAGCTTCGAGGCGTTCTTCGCTGCTTCGCCGATCGCAACGGCTTCCTCCATCGCCGAATGCGCCGCCGCTTCGATGGCGCTCCCGGCCTTCCGACTTTGGGCCTCGAGCGCCGCGGCGAAGTCGATGGCCTTGGGATTCGATGCGGCCTGCAGCTCTGTTGGAATTCGATTCGACGCGCGCATTTGGTCCGCGAAATCGTGTGCCTCTTTCCGGGCTGCTTCGAGCGCTTGGTTTCGCGTGTGCTTTTTCTCCATTCGCGCCGCAAAGCGCTCATACTCTTGCAACGCTCGTTCGAACGCCGCCGCCGTGCCGTCGGCCTGCGTTTCGACATCTGCAAGGCCGTCAGTGCTGCTTCTTGGAAAGGATTGGGTTCCGCGTGGCAAGAATCGCCCACGCTCATCACGTAAAGGTCCGACTTGGTCGGTGGCCGCTTTTGCTCGCGCCGCTGCTGCGGCGACATCGTCGAACGATTTTGCGAGCGATTCTGGACCTTTTTGTTTTGTTAGTTTCCCAAGCGCGTCGTTCGTCCGCGAATGGACAATGTAGGCGCTGTTCGCACCCTGCGTTTCGAGCTCGACAATAATTTTCTCAATTTCGTCGCTCATGCCCATGGTCAAATCACCTCGCGTTTTTGGGGCAGTTCGAATTCGGGCAGATGTGCGAGCAGCAAACCAGCAATGAGCAAGCCTCCCGCGCGGCGCGTTTCTTCGCGCTTTACTCCGAGGTCGCCGAGGATTTCTCCAACGACGTCGGCGGCGTGGTCGATGCTCCGGAGGCGACCGACTTCGGCCGCCAGATCGTAGGGCGCTGCTTCGCTGCCTCGAGCGACCAAGCCCAAAGCACGGGCCAAAGACACGAAGCAATGCGGTATTGCCCGCGGATGAACTTCGCCGCTTCATCACGGCCTGGCCATGCCATGCAATTGACGGCGAACGTCACGGTGGTTTCGTGGCCGCGCTCTTTCAGGTTCGTCATCATCAGATCCGTCGCCGAGGAACTCGGCAAGCGGAGCACGCATGACCAGCGAATGTCGAGCTCGTCGTCGACGTAGGAGGCGATCTTGAGCTGTCCCTCGTGAGGGAATTGGCGTCGCAAAGCACGTATGCAAGGCAAATCGATACCGAGGGCCGCAATGGCGGATTCGTCGAGCGAGGGCCGCACGTCGACGACTTTGAGCTGGCGTAGATCGCCACCGCCGAGTCGATCCACCTCGTTCATGAGCGCCTTGTCGAGGCCTGGAACAACCTCGATCGCCGCCGTCATGGTCTCTTGATTCGGCCACACCCGCGCGGCCGCGAGTGCCACACTTCGCGCCGTTGCGCGTTCGCCCTCGTCGCCTGTCGTCATGCCATTGATGAGGGCGCGGTGGTCATCATCGTTCAGTCGGCAAACGACAATGCTCGTGCCCGCTTGCGGTACCGGATACTCGATGATGTCCGGCCGGCCGGAGCGCCGTTGCGCTTCGGCATAAAGTGCGTCGAAATTCTCGGGACGTTTCACGACGATGACCTCACGGAATCAGGTTGTTGATCTCGGCAACGATATCGACCATTTCGGCCGGATCGGCGAGCAAGTCTTTGCCATTCAGGAAGGCGCGAGTGATCAAGAATTCGCCCGCGGTTTTGGGGACGCTGCCCGAATTGCGTTCTTCACCCCAATCGCCGGTGAAGATGCAACCCTCGAAGAAGTACTCATCAATGGGCAAGCCGGGGCGATTGATGATCCATCGCGAATCGAATCCACGGAGCATCGAGCCCATGTGACCGACGAGCCGTCTCCATTCGCGCGGATTGAGGCCACCGATGCCGCCCTGGGGCTTCGCTTCGGTGTGGCACACGGCCACGGGCCCGACATTGTTGGCGGCCATGATATGGTCGCCGGCGAGCGCGAGTTTGAAGTTTCGTTCGGACGCGCTTCGCAGTTTGCACGCCACTCCCATTTTGGGTCCGGGCCCCGTTGGAATGATGATGACCGACGCGTCATGCGGCGCTTCGGCAATACGATTGACGTCGAAACTGAAGGTTACCGGCGCCATGGTTCACGCAATCCCTTCCACGATCGTGACATCTTTCGTCACGAATACGGTAATGTCGATGTCTTTGGCCCACGCGAGGCGTTGAAACACGCCCTTGACAAAAACTTTTTCGGACCCACCCGTGCTTTCCGTTCCGGTGATGATGGCCTTGGCGCTCGATGCATAGCCAGGTTTCAATATCTGCGCCTTCAATGCATTGTTGAAGGTGCCCTCCACGTCGGATTTGTCAACCGGTTGCAGCGCGCCATTCGCCGTCAGATCCGGTGTACTGTTGGACAGCGTGAATGCCACGTCTCGCATTACGCGTGCACACTCGAGAGCTGCTCGCGCGGTATGCTCGCCCGTGAACTGCGAAGTCTTGGGCGCACGCGTCCGGCCCGCGCGAAAGTAGGGCAATTTCTTGTCATCGCGCAGAACGGAGAAGCCATGATCTTCGAGCTTGATCAACGCCTCTGCCTCGGTTCGCGCACGATTGCCTTCGAGGTCCCAAAGATACGCGTTGCGGAGAGCGCCCTTCAGCCCCAACCCTGGGTTGATGTTGAGCGCATTGCGAGCGCATTCCTCCACATAGCAATGCGCGAGTTGCGTGCGATGGCGGCCCGAGTATTCCTCCCAATCGACGAAGATGTCGCCGTGCACAATCGTGTTGAATTTGTTCGCCTCTTGGGTTCCGGCGAGCGTGAGCTTGACGTTGGTGTCAACGTCGTCCCAATCCTCCACCGGTGCGAGCGGCCCGCCCAAAATCCACTTGAAGAAAATGGGGTTGTCTTCCGCGGTTGCGCATTCGACACGAAACGATTCGAGCGCAGTTTGCCAATTGAGCAAGTCGATGGCATCGACCGGCTCGTGAACCACGTGGAGAATTGCGAACGCTTCGCCGCTCGCTCGCAATGCAGCGGCCGCCGTCTCGAAATCGGGCACGCTCATTTTCGGCGCGACTGTCGCCACTGCATACGTCGTGTCGAGCTCGTAGTCGCCGGCCGGGAACGTAAACCGAACGCCGACACCAGGCGGGTCGTAGGTGCTATTGACGCCTGTTGTGTCGTCGCCATTCGTGAAGCCGAGGTCCGCGTTTGCGGTGCCGTTGCCAATCTCGATCGTGCCAGTGTCGCCCTTGGTTTTTCCAGACACTTTGAGGTATCGCCCCGCCACTAGTGCGGCCGTACCATACTCTTCACCGTCGTCCGACTGCCCATTCGTGAAGCCGAGGTCCGCGTTTGCGGTGCCGTTGCCAATGGTCAACGTTACATCAGCGCCTTTGTCGTCCGTGGTGACGCTAATGAAGTCACCTGATTCGAGCGCGGATGTGATCCCAGTGGCGGCCGCAATCTGCGTGGCGATGTCAGCAAGCGATCCGACAGACGCAAACGTGACCGAAATGCTAGTTTCCGTTTCACCCACCGTGAGTGTCGCGAGAAACGTTTTCCCATCGATATTGCCGGGCGTGTACGCGGTGAGGTCCGCGGTACCAAGAAGCGTCGCCGCCTCCCGCATCGATTCCTGCACCTGATCGACAATATCGTTGACGTCGGACACGCCGGAAAACGTCGTGGTAAACGGACCTTCGCTGTCAGGGTCAACAATAAAGGTTTTCGTGTTGAGACCACTCGGCGTGATCTTGGTGAGATCGACCGTGCCAATCAACGACGCGGCCAATTGTGGCGACAAATCGATCGTCTCGTGCTCGGTGATGCCGTCATAGCTGAACGACATGCGAGCTTCGCCAAGGTTGCCAATTCGTTCGACCGTGAGGAGCAGTTTGGAAAACGAGAACCACGGTCCTGCGATTTGCTCGCCGCTTGCAGAAATCGCAGCGCACGTAACGGTGGGACCCCCGCCCGTCTTGGTTACCGCCGAAATGGTGCCCGCCACATCGACGTCCGCGAGCACAGCAAAGCTCTTTTGCTCCCCGTGTCGAAGACCGCGACGCGTGGAAGCTGCGAGGGGTCCGTAGCCAATCGAGTCGACGAGCCCGACTTGGCCCGCCTCGAACTCGACGACGCTGTTTGCCGCACCGATTGACGCAATGCCAACACGAGCGACCACTTGACCCGGCGACGGCGAGCGCCCCGGGGCTTCATCGAAAGAAACGCGTTCCGTCACGAGACAACCTCCGAATTTTCGCCCTGTGCCGGGCCTTCGACAAACATCCCGCTTTCGGCCGTACCGCCCATTCCGGTGACCTCGTTGGTGGTCACAACGGCGAGCGGCTGGCCTTGCTTGAAGAACTCTCGAATGACGTCGTAGCGGATGAGCACTCGCATCGCTTCAACCCATACGCCCTCATCTGGGTTCGACCCACCTCCGGACGAATTGCCCTGAATGCGCCACCCATGCGGCTGTGCACCAAGCACGGCGTCCATCGCTCGAAGGAAAGCGTCGCTCAGCTCGAGCAAGGCGCGCTCGCTTCCTGGGGCGCGGATGATCACGTCGACGACGACATATCGATCCAGAAACGAATCGTCGCGTGCCGGCTGATAACGAGGCTCTTCGTACCGGTACCGGCCCTCTTTCGGCTGCGTCCACAGCACGCCCGGTTCGGTCGAGAATTGCCACGTATCGGGCTCGCCGAGCGTGATCGAGCGACCCATTGAACGAGCAATAACTTGTGCAGTCGCCTCGAGCGCGCCGTTCGCGTACGTGGTCATTTCGCTCTCCGCATTTCAGCGCGCACATTGCCCGCCAAGCGTTTCTTCAGACGAATTACCCAGTCCTTGGGGAATCGGCGTCCGAAGATGTAACCCTTGATAAACTTGCCGTAGCGCGTATTCGTGAGCGTAATCGTCGATCCGCTCGCTATTGCCGTCGCAGTCGCCTCGGCCTTTCCCATATCCCTATGCGGCTTCAGGCTTCGGTGCATTGCCTTCTCGATCAGCGGCGCCATTTCGGCCGCCGTCTCCGAAAGCATGGCATTGGTGGCCACACGTCCGAGCGCCTTCGCAACACTGTCGAGTGTTTTGGACTTTCGACGGACGCGCGTTTTCATAACCCTTTTCCCCAGTTGAAACCGCCAGGGCGGCAACGCGGCCCGCCAGTAATCGCTCCGGATTCAGCGACTTGCGGCGTCGCGTCGGTCACGCCAGCAATGGGCTTCCCTTTTTCCCAGCTCCGCAAAGTGATCCACGCGTCGTCATATCGTTGCCGGGTTTTCTCCATGAAATCGGCATTGAGCTTGAGCTGCAAGCGGTTCGTGAAAACAATCGAATGCGCTGCTAGAATGCACACGATTTCGATGATTTGCGGCGTCGGATTGGTGATGGTGCTGTGAGCCGTTGCGTGATCCTGCACCGTCGCTGAGGCTGCGGCAAGCGCTTGGTCGATTGCAGGGTATGGGCTCGCGCGCCAAGCGAATGGCTTCGTCCCGCTCGAGGTGAGCACCACGGGCGTTCCCCCAAGACTCACCGTGAATAGGTCTAGATCGACGGGGAGCGCCTTGTATATGGACGTCGTGGACAGGGGAGCGGGCAAAACCCCCTGTCCCTCGAACCGTACTTCGTCTCCCAAAAGCAACCCGTGCCCCTTCGTGAGGATGCGACCCGTGCCGACGTCAACCGCCTCGATTTCGCGCGGCGGTGGCACGAGTGCCGTGGCCGGGATACCGAGGCGGATGAAGTCGTTGATGGTCGCGAGGTTGCCATTGAACGCTCACTCGATCGTCAGGTCGATTTCGTGCACGGACCAGGGGGCGAAGAGAATGGCGTCGACGTCGAGATCGCCGCCAATGAGCACTTCCTTGTTGATGATCGCATACTCGGTATTCGGCCCGAGCTCCCAAATACGAGGCATCATCCACGTGCCCGTTTCGGCACGCCAATCGACACTCGCCATGAAGTCCCCGCCCGGCAGCGATTCGATGCCCATCAACGAATGAACGAGGAGCCCGGCTTCGGCCCCTGGTCCTCTCGTGAATGCATACGCCTTGTTGCTTGCGAGGTGGCGCGCTTCGATTGGAGTGAACTTCCCTTTCCACTTGTTGACTTCGACGACGGTATTCGTTGCCGAGCCCGACGTGACTGTGACGCGCAGCTCGTCCTTGACAGCCACATCTTCCAAAATGTCGAACGCATCTTCTGGACACAGAATCGCGGCGAGCTGCTGGTCCATCCAATGCGGCGCGTGTGTCGAGTGCGCAGGGTGAGGCACGGCCTTGCACTTCTTGTTCACCTCACGCACGAAATCGATGGGGTTCGCCTTCTTGAGCGTAAGCGAATGCTTGTTCCCATACGTCGGCGAATTCGGCATGTCCGGATGAATCTTCTTGCTCGCTTTGAAAAAGAAGTCGTCGTCATAGCCGTGTTTCGTCGACGAGCCTGCCATGAGCCGCTTGCAAAGCAGGTTGTCGAGCAACGCTTGCGCGCTCTGCCCGAGTTGCGTCGCCTTGTTTGGCGAATTGAAGAGCGTCGCCACCGGCCCAGGGCGAGTGAGCTTCTTGAGCTCTTCGGCAAAGCCCGCCTCGAATGGCAGCGTGCCGCCCGTGATGCTTCGTTCCGACCATCGGTCGAATTGCCGCGGCTTCTTTGCCTCTCGGAATCCACCTGTCGGAATGGGCACGGGATAGGTTTGCTGGAGTGTCGTGAGACCTTCCTCCATCACGAGGCCCGTCGCCGCCGCAAGCTTCGCAAGCAACCCACCGCTCACGCTACCCGCGAATGCATTCAGCAGACGCGCGCGGAACGTGATGAAATTGTATGCCGCATGCTTGTATCGCGGATCATTGAATCGGTTCATGGAAGCACCACGAAGAACAGGCGTACCGAGATTTGTCCCGCGTCCAAGGCGGCGACGTTGCCATCGGTCGTCTGCATGGTGAGGGTGGGGGTTTGTCCGCCAAACTGGACCACGTAAGGCGTGCCTTCCGTGCCAGCAGCGCCGCTGTGCGCCTTGGGGAAGCCGGTGGCGCCGGTGAACACGTTCAGATTCGTGACGATCCCGTCGAGGTCCGTGCCACCGATATCGATGACCGCAGCCGACACGGTACCGCCTGAGAAGGCCGTGAACGTCTCGCCGAGCGATGCACCAAGGAAACGCGCATAAGGCGGAAGTGGTTCGTCTTGCAAGTCGATCGATTCTTCGACGGCGGCGGCGGTGAAGTCTGCGTGTGTGACCAGGCGAGCCACTTCGATGTGCATCCCGATTGCACTCTGCTGCTCGGGGATGATGGCGACTTCGATTGCGTCCGCCGACTGTCGCCGAATCAATTTGCCAAGATATGCGGCCGTTCCATTGAGGTCGCTATCCGTGGCCTTGTTGGTTGCAGGGTCCCAAAAGACCGGGTGGTCGAATGGAGCGCCTGCCCCAAACGAGTTGTCCTGCACGACGACGATGATGCCGCACCGAATGTCGATCGACGAATCTCCTGGCGAAGCGTCCTCCGACAAGTCGAGCTCACCCACCGTATACCCGCGAGGTACCAATCCAGGCACGAGAGGTGCGGCGATGCCGGTGTCGAGCGAAATGCCGACCATTTCACCGTCGTACCAGTGAATGTTTTTTGCTGGCAATGACAGCAGCGGCAAAAACACGTTTGCGAACTGCCCTCGGCCAACCGGTCTATTTCCGGACAATGCCACGTCTCACGTCGCTTTCTGCGCGAGTTGCCGCAAAGCGGCTCGCGCGACGAATGGGGTCACGTTGTTTTCTTTGGCGTACGCCGCGACGTCCGCTTCGGAAGGTTCGCCGTTCGCCGCCACCGGAATCGCGGGGCGCAACGCAGCGGGGACCGTACTCTTGGTTCTTCGACCCACGTACGCACGCAATGCGCCCGTGCTCATCTCCGCGTATTCCTGCACCGGGCCCGCTTTCGGATTGCCCGGTTCCTTCCACACGAGCGCAGGAGGCTCGACTTGGGCGAGCTGCGCGAGGAGCTGTTGACGCTCGTTCGCCTCGGCGGCCTTCTGCTCTGCGAGGCGTTCGGCACGCAAGGTCGCTGCTTCCGCCGAGTCCTGCTTCCACGCGACAAGAATGCCCGCCGCCGCGTCCGGCGATTTCTCGCCCGTCAATTGAAGCGCATTGCGCCCCAACGTGAGCACTGGCTTTGCTTCCGCCGATGCTCGCTTGATGTCCTCGGTGCTGGCATCCGCGGCCAATCCGAGGAACGCCGCCAAATCCGACATGCGTTTGTCCTTCCTCTTTTGGGCCATGGAGATGGCCCGCTTCACCACGCCCGACCAAGACAAAACACCGTCTGCAAGTTTTGCATTCACGGCGTTTTGCCCATAAAACACCTTCGCATTCAATTCGCGCACAGCTTTTGGCGTCATTCCGCGGCGTGCAGCGACATGGTCATAAAATCGAGTCGAATACATCGACACGACCTCTTGCAATCGTGCTCGCGCCTCGTCATCGAGAGGCTTTATCCAATCGCCAGCGGTTTTCCCCTCCGGGTCCTGGATGCGCGTAATGGTTACCCCCATCTTGTCGAGCATGCGCGAAAGGTCTAGATGACTCGTATTCGTGCCAATGGAACCGGCTGCTCCATCCGTTGGCACGTAAATCTCATCAGCAACGCACGCCAACCAATATGCTGCACTTGCACCCAATTCGAGATATGCGATCGATGGCTTTCCAGAAGCATCGAGAATTGCTCTCATCTCGTTGCCACCATCCGACAAGCCAGCCGCCGCGCCAGGCGAATCAATGCGGAAACCTACGACGGATACAGCCGAATCATTCGCGGCCTTTTCGACCGCTTGACCAATTCGATCATATCCGTCCCACCAAATGAAATCTTTGAACGCGAGCGCCTTTTTGGCGAGCGGTCCCTCGATACCGATGACCGCGAGTCCATTGCTCACCTCATACAGCGGCACTCCTTTTTCGTTCTTCACAGCCTGCGCTCGAGCAAAATAGGGCCCTGCGAGCGCCGCGTCTATGGCGAGCTCCGAACCCAGTGCTTCAAGCGCTTGTATGAACTCCAACCTCACGCGTCTTCGCCTACAACGTGTAAGAACACGCTGTCAACGAATCGCCCGAGTGCCTACTTTTCTTGCGTTGTTTGCGGGGCTTTGTCGTCGACGAGCTCGGCACCACGCTCCCCACCAAACGGCTCGCGACCACGCGACACACGGATTTCGTCACGGGTGAAGATGCCCCCTCGTTGGTGGTAAGCGAGGAGCTCGGGCAGCGGCATGCGTGCGAGTGCCGGCGCCGAAATGCCGAATTCGCTCGCAAGGCGCGCGGCATACTCCACCGTGATCTCGTGTCCGTTCGCGTGATGCATCTTCAACGTGTCGGCGTAGTCCTTGTGGCGTTTTGCCAGAGCCGCCAAGCGTTCGTTGTCTTCGGGGTCGGGGAACGGCCACCCAATCCACGGGGCAGCGGATTCGTCGCCCTTGTTGACCGCCGCCCAAGGCCGGAGCAGGCCCGTCGAAAATCCATGGCTCCCTGCCATCACATCGGCGACAACCCAATCGAAAAGGACGCCTTGAAGGATGTACGCTTTCGCGTACGAACCGCCTTCATTCGTCGCGCTTCCGTCTTGTCCAGTCAAAGCGAGGAAGATGTCCGTGCGATCGAGCTTGAGACTTTGCGGAAATATCTGCCACCCGGAGCCGGCAAACTCGAATTTTTCCACAGCCGTTTTCGCCGTCACGACGATGTGACGTACGCCCTCCCAAAATTGGCCCAGTGCGGTGTCCAAACTCTTGCCCACTTCGTCCTTTACCGCAATTCCTTCCGGGAGTTTGGCGACGAGTTTGGGGTGGCCAACTGCTTCCGCACCCGACGCGCGATCGACGATGATGTGCCCACGACTTGCGATATTGAGAGATAGAGGCACAACTGCCCCATGCTCGTGAGGATGCAGGTGCGTCGTTCGAAGCACGATCCACTTCCCATCCCCATGGCTGATTGGAATGGAGCCGTCCTGGGTCACGGCAATGTATTGTCGTCTGAGTGAATCGTAGTCGACCGCCTCGAGGTCCCACGGTTCGACGATCGGATCCCACCGCGAGCCGTCTTTTCTCGGCTGCCACGTGACTTGCAAAATCGAGAGTCCACATGTGGCCAGATCTTCGGCGCTGTCGCGCTTTGCTGGCGCCGTGAGCATCGAGCCTCGAGGTCCAAGCGCTTGCTCGAGCTCGAGGCGGATGGCCTCGTCACCCTCCTTCAACACGTGCCCACATGCAAGCCATGGGGCGACGCGTTGCCCAAGTGCCGCCACGAAGTTTGCATCTCGGCGGAAAAACCGTGCAAGCCTTTTTCCCATGTAAACACGACCCGCCTGGTGCGCGTCGCGATGTTCGCGAATGCGCTCAACTGTCCATTCACCGAGCCATGAACGCGTGTAGTTCGTGAATCGGTGCCCAAGATATCGGCCGTCCGTCGAAACTTTGGCGGGTTCGATTGGCGGCGCGGATGATGTCACTTGCAAGATGGTGGCCACGCTGAGGCGCTACCATTCCGACCGATAGCACGTCAATCAGAGCGTCCGGCGCCAAGCTTCCCGCGGCCCGAACAACGCGTCGAGATGCTTGAGCGCCGCTGCATCTTCCGGAGTCGCTACGGCAACTCGCCGCTCTCCCACGCCCCGCAAAAGCTCTTCGTTGTTCTCAGCGGGTTCGTCCAGAATCAACCGATGGACTGCGTGCACGTGCGCATCCAATCCGTTCGGCGATTTCTTCGTAATGCCTGGAATCCATCCGGACATTTCTGCCTCCAACCGAGCCAAATGACCGAAGTGATGAATGCGGCCTTGGTCGTAGGCTTGCGCTACAGGTTGCGCTCGAGCTTCTTTCGATTCGCTCGCCCGAATGCGCACCACTTCGGTCGGTTTGAACGGCGTGGTTTTCCCTGCCCTCAAGTGCTCGGTTTCTTCGTAGAGCTGAATGTTGCTCCTCACATTGTCGCCGCCTCGGTTCGTCTCGGCGATGATTTCTATCTTGTCGGCATGGCGCGCCCATTTTCGGTGCGCCTCGAGTGCAATGGCCGCCCATTGTTTCGGCGTGTGCTTTCCGGTTTTATCGTCAAGCACGTACACGTGGTGACGAGCATCGAGGGCATCCACGACAATTCCAGTTTCATCGCTACGATTCGAGACGCTGTCAGCGGGGTCGATTGAAACGACAATATGAATAAATCGTTGTGGGAGCTGATCGGGTCCGATTCGATGCTGATCGATTGTTGCCTGTGGGAAAAGCGTCCCCTTCAACTCGTCCAGGATTATGCCATCGCGCTCTTGTAAACCGAGGCGCCCCTCGAGCGATGCCAGAGTCTTTGCGTACGATGGCGCCAAGTGCCACCGATTTTCCCACGAACTCCATTGAAAGAAGAGAATGCCGTTATTGGGATCCTTTGCCTTGTCGCGGAATTCGCGAAAGAAGTCGTCGGGGGTCGGGGAGAAGGTGAGCAAGCCTCGCGGCTGGACGAGACCTGGACGCTGCACGCGCAGTGATAGTTTCACGTTCGTCCACAAATCACGACGCCATTTCCACGTCGATACTTCGTCGCCCCATGCGTGATCGAAGTTCCCGCCGCGGAAGTCTCGATCTTCTGCCGAGTACATCTCGGCCTTGGCGACGAGCTCGCCACGCTTGCGCCATTCGATTTCAGGAGGCGTCCGACCAGGAAACCACCGCGGATAAAACCATGGCGTCGCAGCCGCAAGCAGTCCACTTTCGCCTTCGAGCATCTTCGAGCGGCCTTCCCCTTTGTCGGGCGCAATGAGCGCGATGGTGCGCGCCCGGCCTTCCTCGACTTCCTCACGCAACCATTCCGCCGCCGCTTTGGTTTTTCCCGACCCGCGGCCGCCGCAAAGAACAGCTTCAGACCATGGGTCATTCGCGGGGAGTACTTGGTTCGGTCGTGCGCGAAAACCACGCCATGCATGGGAAAGCAGCGCGAGCTCGAACGTCGAATAACGCGCTAGGATGGCATTGCGCTGCTCTTCAGGGAGGCGACAGAGCCGGACGAATAAGGATTCCGTGCTCATACGCTGAGGGGCAACGTCGGCGGCAATGTTCGTGCAGGGAGCTCGCCTCCCGCCTCGAGGTTTTTCACGCATGTCTCCAGGTCATCAATCAGTTTGCGTGTTTCTCGCACATAGGTCGGATCCTTGTCTGGGTCTGGCGGCGCTGGCGGCCGGAGCTCGATAGCGCGCAATTCGGCCGCTCGAGCTTCTCGCATCAAGTCACGGTATCCACGAAGATTGGCGCCGGTGTATTCGCGCTCCGCACGTCTCCGCAATTCGAGTTTTTGCCGTTCGTAAAAAAGCCAATCATCTCGTTGAAGCACGGCCAGGTCATCCGACACGACAATGGGTTCTTCTGGCGGGGGCGGGGGGCGATGCGGGTGCTGGCTGTTGCGCAACCTCGACGACCCCTCGAGGTTTCCTGCGAGGTGGCGAAACAATGCGATTCACGGTCGCGTAATGAATCTCGATGCCTTCACTGTTCAGCTTCTCGGCGATATCGCGATCAGTCTCGCCACGCGCTGCCATACCTCGAATTCGATCTTCGACCTCTGGAGAGATCTTCCTCGCGGGCATGCCTACAGTTTCTATCTCACCTTGCAACACATTGCAACATCATGAAACACACAACGACGCGCTCGGGGAAGGTCGCACGATTCCGGACACCTCCCTACCCCACCCCACCTTGAAAATCGGCTTGTCGTGATCGTGTGCGCATCACCACTCAACACGTCTAGGCACACGCGTCTTGTGTGTGAATCCGCGGTGAATGACTGGCAAGATGGTTTGTCGTGCCGAGATGTCGAGATCAGGCCCCTCCATAACTCCCAAAACACAACAACCATGTGTCTGTTCTACACGTACGTACGCGGATCATGACACAACGACACACACGCGAATTTGTCTAGTGATTCAGGTATCTTAAGAGTGTGCCGTGTTCCAGCGCACTCGGCACGACTCGGCACGAACGACACACGCTCTATGAGGGGCGCAGTCGCGTTACGAGCGCTTGAAGCAGCCGCTACAGTTTGCGATGGCTGCTTCCGTGTACTGGTAGCTGATCTCCATCGACGGCGGCACGGTGGGGCAGGCGCGTGGCTGAGCGCCTGCGGCGGACGCGTTCAACGTCTCCACCAGGTAGGGAAGTACAAGCGCCCCCTCCAACGGCGCAAATGTTAGCTCAATGTGTGGCCCGGAAGGGTACACCGTTGAACCTTTCACGGTGGCGGTGGTCCTGTTGATGCCAAAGCGCACGTTCCCACATTCACAACCACTTACGCCAGTGACGGAGACGGTTGTAAGAAAAGATTCACGTGTAACGATCAGAACGCTACTCGCCGTGCGAACCGTCCAGTGTGCTTGTTCTAGCGTCGTGCGGATTTGCTTCCGCCACTTCTGACGCTGTTGCTCCGACAGGGGCTTGCCCATCCTTCGCCTCCGAGCTGCGTTGATACATCCGGGCTTGCGCTCCGTCCAGTCGCACACGCCCAACGCACACCCACCCAGCTCGAGCGATGCAGATGCCAGCACGCTTCTTGTCGCCATCAGAGCAGTCTTTAAGCTCACGCTTGATGGCCTCAGTGAGGACCTCACCAACCGAGACCTGCACGCCCGGAGCACGCTGCTTCAACCACCAATCGATGCGAGCTTGCCATACCTCTTCTGGAGCTCGTTGTTCTTGCTCCCCGGCGCAAAGGGCTCGTTCCTCTGGAGTGTCTGGCCACCAACGGCTCGAGTTGCGGTCTGGGTCTTGGTATCGCGCGACTGCTTCAGCCCACAACTGATCCCGGTCCTTGGCGATTGCATCAAGGTCAATATGGCCACACCGCACTGGCCACCAGCGCCGATTGCCTGTAGGGTCGTTGAAAGCCGGATACGTGCCATCTGCCATTGGATTGACCGTTCCCACGAAGACGGTCTGGCGGTCGACGCTTGCCGTGTGCTTTTCGTACGGGCCGCGGTAGTCATCGCGCGCCTGCGTGACGAACGCCTTCACGCGGTCGAGATCAGCCTTTCCCAGACCAGCCAACTCAGCGAGCTCGAAGACCCATCGTCCGCGAATAAGCAGGTATTTGTCCTTCGAATGCCAATCCAGCTCTGCGTCAGAGAACCACGCAGGACTCGTTAGCACCTTGACGGCCGTGCTTTTGGCAAGGCCTTGGTGCCCTTCGAGGATCAATACATGATCGACCTTGCATCCTGGGACGAACGCACGCGCAACAGCGCTTATCATCCACCACGCACCGACCAATTTGGTGTAGTCGGATGCTTGAACGCCAAGGTAGGTGGTCAACCACGTATCTATTCGCTTGACACCATCCCACCGAAGCGCGGAAAGCCATTCGCGTACGGGATGCATGCGTTTTTCACGAGCAACCACGCGAGCAGCTACATAACAGTCGGGCCGCCCGAGGTTGAATGACCAGCGCCGCATGAACCAAGCCTGCAAACGGACGTCATCGTCCTCGCTCCACAATTCGCCTGGTTTGCTAGGCTTCCCGTCGACGGGATACCACGGAGCTTCTTTCAGGAACGTTATGCTGTTCCTGAATTCGTCCCATGCAAGCACGTCCTGCCATTGCTCCTCACCTCGCAGGATGCTTATGGCATTGCCAGGATTCGCAAACAGGGCGCCTCGTTCCCCACGACGCAGCTCGTCCCGCCAATCGCCATGGGCTTCAACGACGACTTTAAGTTTGCGTGCGCCCATTGCTTATTCTAGCCCACGGCTTCCGGATAGAAAAGCCATTCGAACGCTTCACCGCGCAGCTTCGCGAGCGCTCGTTCAGCCTGCATCTTGTTGCCCGCCGCGATGCGCTGCCGCTCACTCTCGCACCATGCGCATTTTGCACGCGCCAATGTGCTGCTGCCCGTCACGATGCCGCATTCGCCGCATCGAGCTCCGTTCCATGCAGAGACGTCGATTTCGACGACGGAGACGTTCGCAAAACCGATCTGCGAGCGCCTGTACGTCGCAGTTTGGCGCTTGACGACGACACGCACACGTGGAGCGGGATTCGCACTCACGCCGCGCACTCCCGCACGACCTGCAATTGCGGGCGGTTGGCGTGCTCGTGCTGAGTTGGTGAGCCCCATCCACACGTCTTGCACTGCCCTGGTGCTTTCGCGTTATCTGCATAAACGTGCCCACATTGGACACACCATTTGGAAATCCACACGCCCCGCCCTCCGGTGCATGGGACAGGCGCAATTTCCCATACTCGCCCAAGAATGAGCCCCCATTGACCCGGAACATGCCACGGGTCTCCCGCACAGCGCTCCGGCGGCAAAACATCGAGCAGCTCGGCGCAAAGCACGAGTTTGCCGCGCCAAGCCGCAACGTTCAATTCACGCGGCGACTTCCCACGACATTCCCACAATCCGCGATCGTGAAGATCACGCATAATGTCAGTAACCTCGCTGTACACCTTCCCGTCAGGCAAATCCCCTTTGGACTGAGACAATCCGATAACCGGCACAGTCGCCACTCCGAGACCATAACGCCACTCTGAGAGCGGTTTGGCAACGCCATAAGAGCGGTTTTCAAGGCGCTTTTCGGCGTATGCAATGGCCTGCGTCCATGGCTCCAATAGCGTGAGGCACCGTTCGGGGAGCGGAAGTCGTTCGATCACGCGGCAAATCTCCTTTCGGGCACGGACGCTGGAATCACGCAATCGCCGAGATGTGCGTACGCTCGTGCCAATCGGTCCCAATCTTCGGGCCGCGACGTCAAGAGCAGAATGGCGGAACCGTGCGGCGGCGCTTTGCCAGGCCGCGGCGGGTCACCTGGCATCAAATACCGCACGCGCTTGCGAAACTCGATGCGAGCGGCTTGCTGAGGGCTCGGAACGCCGACGTCGCCGGCATGCGCCAAAGCGACCTGAAAAAAACTCGACGGATTGAATGCGACGAAGAACAACCGCGAGATTCGGCCTTCCGCCCATTCTCGCGCGCCGTGCACCCACCATTGCCACGCCGCCGTTTCGCCTCGTTTCGGGGCGGATTGCACCACACGATGCGAGCACGCCATTCGCGCGACAAGCCGTCGTCACCGGCCCCGAAAAACCGTCGCGCTCCGACGATGCGATTCGCACCAGCACACGACGCCGGATCAAGCCCGAATCCGCCGAACAGCTCGCGAGCCGGGTCGACCACCTCCAGAGGCGTCCACCATTCTCCCGTCTTCGATGAATGGAGTCCACGCAAGGTCATGCTGGCACCTTCCCCCACGGCAAATCGAGCCCACGTTCCGCCGCCTTTTTCGCGGCCTTTGCGTCGTTCATTTGTTCCCACAATCGCTGGAGAACGAACCCCACGAACCACTCGGCCTCTTCACGACCGTATTTCTCGCACCACACGAAGTCGACGTGGTAATCGATGGACAACGCGGTCACATTGGCATTGATGCGTGACAATGGCACGCCATGCCCGCGCGTGATCATGTACATGTCGAGGTCATTCCAACCGCCCTCGATGACGACGTATCGACGTGCGTATTTCGACGGATCGGCCTTGTGCGCTTCGACTGCGCGGAGCAGCTCGGCACAGAACCGATCGCGACCGTGCGTGATCGTGGACCAGAAGTCGGCGATCGACTTCCGCTCGAGCATGACGAGCTCGTCGTGCCCGTCGAGCCCGTAGTCACCCACCTCGAGCTTGCGGCGAACGGTGGGCAAATGGACGCGCGCGCCCTTCTCGAGCACGAACGGCTCGAGCGGCGTTTGCTCACGGGTGTCGACGACGACGCGCAAGTTATCCACGAAGAATCCAGTCCTCCCGATCTTCGGCCGTGAATGCGCGTCGATCGTGCTCGGCCGCCTCGAAAACCGCTGGCAGCAATGCGAGGAATTCGCGCCGTTCATCGTCTCGCGCGGACCCATCGACCATTGCCTTGTATAGCTCGCGGCATCGTTTCAGGTTCATCGCGGGACCTCGCGCACTCGAAGGTCTTCGGGCAGCTCGAGCAAGTCGCCGCCCTTGCGATGCTTCAGCCGCAACGAGATGAGCGGCTGTGCCTCTTGGGCGACTCGAAGGGACCTCCCGGCAATGCCATTGCGCGCATCGGAGAACGCCCCCCCGCCTTGTTTGACGAACACGGGCACACGTTGCTCACCGCATTGCTCGATGATGCGACGAATCCACTCGGCCTCGCACGTGCGTGCCCCATGCCCACTTTCCCCGCCCACGATAACCCAATGAATTCCGCTCAAATCGAGTGCACCGAGGTCCTCGAGCAGCGGCTCGATCGACAAGAAACGCACTCGTGCAGGTACTTTGCGCAATTCGTCAATCCGCGGGCCCCCATACTTCCGGTCCTCGACAGACACACCGAGCCAAACCCATTGTGCTGGAGACGTTGCGGGGTTGGAAATGCCGATGCGCATCAATTCCGGTCGAATATGCCGCACTGCATGGGCTTCATCCAAAACACGCTCGTACAGGTTGGGGCGGGCGAAGTACTCCGCCATTCTCGCCGCGCGCTTGGTGAGCACTTGGTATGTATGGTGCGGTGTGAGCAGCATTCGGACAAGCACGGCGTCGATGTAAGTGAATGGAACAAAATCGGCGAACAAGTCCGACATGCTGTTGGCGAAGATTTTTCGCGGCTTTCGCCATCGCAGCGGCACGTCGAGCATTTCGGGGACGAGTCGCGGATCGAACCCCTGCTCATAAGGATGCCCTGGAACGCCCCGAAAGCGCTCCGCAAACGCATCGGCATAGCAATGTTTGCAGCCGGGAGAAACCTTCACGCACCCACGCACGGGGTTCCAAGAGGCATCCGTCCATTCGATTGGTGAAAGTTGTGCCATCACGCCACCCCCGGGAACCGATACGTCTGCACCTCGCTCAGTTTGGCCAGGTAAACCAATCCATCGGCGCGGCGCAGACGAATCACCGTCTCGCCCGATTTCGGCATCACGGACGTGCCAATGATGCGATGCGCTTCGCCCTCCTGTGTGAAAAGGTGATGTCCGCCGAGCATAAGGTGCCGGCAAACGCGCAGCATGACGCTTCGACAATCCCCAAGAAAGCCCATACACACCTCGAGCGCCGCGTGGGCGCGTCAATGCGTTTCGGTTGACACGACAAACCAACGTGCTACTTCGTCGCGGTCGAGGTGCGCGCACAACCCCAATTCGGGGAATCGGCGCGCCTCTCGCAGGAGCAATCCAAGCTGGTGGTACGAAAAGTTCGTGTGTCCCTCGAGCATTTCGAGCGCATTGCGAAATCGCACGATTCGAGGGTCATCCGTTCGCATCAGATTCGAGATTTCTCGGGCTCGAAGACCACGGCCAGCAAGCGCACCGTTCACGGTTCGCTCGAGCTCGCCCAAAGCCTCGACGAGCATGCGGAACCCGCGAACACGAATCTCGCGCATGTCCGGGCCGATGAGCTGCTTCGGTTTTCGCTCGAGCTGGTCGACCCGGCCGCGGAGCTCCTGCAGCTCGCCACGCAGCGCGATCACTTGCTCGGCCTGCTCGAGCAGCTTCGTGATGGCCTGGTGCCGGAACGCCGCGGCCTCAGGCGTGCGCGCATGCGAGGCGACGACGATGACCGCCGCGGGTGAAAGGTAGAGCAGCTCGCGAGGACGCCCGCCCTTCGCAGTGCTTGGACCAAGGCCAACACGTTCGCGGTTCTTCACCCGTTGGTGAACCAAGGCCCTTTTCAGGCCACCACCTGAATACTGGTCCGAGGCGACAAAACCACGACGGATGAGCCTGTCTACGAGGTCCTTGCAGTCATGGTGTTGAGCAAAGCCGAGTTTTTGGGCGACGTCGGCCAGTTCCCACCATCCATTGCGGCTCACGACACGCCTCCCGCGGGAGTCGACCATGCTTCAACGTCGATCCCAGTGAGTCGTTTGATGCGGATGCGGAAGTCGGCCGCGGGTCGTCGTGCTCGCCGTGCCCAATTGGAACAGTTGTAGGAGCCGAACTCCTCAATCAGAGCGCGATGTATCGTAGTGCGCTCGCCGTACCAAATCAAAGCGAAGAGCCGGGCACCAAGGGTGTCCTGCACTAACGGCGCTTTTCGAGCTGGCCGGCCAGCACGACTACGTGCAGGTCGAAAGGTATCCATCAACGTCCATCATAGACGTTGGTCTATCGGTAGTCAAGCGTCACAAATCCTTCGACTACTTTTGTCCACGGGCAGCCGTGATGAACGCTTTGGACAGCAGTTCAACGTGGTCAGCCGTTGGATCCTCCTGTGCAGCGGAATAGACGTACTGGACAGCAAGAGCAACCGACTTCAGCGACTCGATGCCTAGTGCTGGCTTGGTAATATCGCCCGCTTCAATCAAGTAAGGCAAACGTGGCGGGACGGGCCCCGTGGGTTTTGGCGGCTCGCCCTTGCCATCAAGTAGCCAATCCAATGAGACGTGAAGAGCTTTTGCAAGTCGAACGGCTGTTTGGTGCGTTGCGCTTTTGCGAGCACCCATCAGCAGCTTGGAGATGGTGCCGTTTGAGAGCCCAACCGAGTCCTCAACTTCCTTGTAAGGAGGCGGTTCGCCCTTCTCGTCCGGGGCAGGCTGTGAAGGCGTACCAGACACGATCTGCAAGCTCTGACATGACGCGTCGGACCATCACCGAAAAAATTCGTCCGGTCAATTATTTTGTCGCTTGACTACCGATAGACCAACGTCTATCTTGGACATGCGGGCTTACTTCAAGGAGGACGGCGATGGACGGGCGAACGAAGTGGATGCTGAAGCTCATGCGGATGCTGCACGCATCCAGGCGGCACACGTGAGCGAGGTTGCCCAAGGCGGGCAACCCGTTGACCGGGTGGCCGTGGGTGACCGGTTCGGGGACCTCATCATGGTGAGGCGAGTGGACCCGAACGAGCACGCTGGCGGCGTGGTAGCGATTCTCATCGAGGGGAACGAGAATCCGTGGGTTGGGACGCGTGCGCAGTTCATTGGGCTGGTGCACGCGATGAGCGAGATGGCGCTTGGTTTGACGATTTGATGGAGGGAGCGATGCCGAGCTTGTTGACGTTGTATCAGGTCGAAGTGAAAGAGCGTAATGGCCAACGGACGATGATTTGGCCGGATGGCTCGCCGGCTCGATTGCGCACGTTGGACGAGGCGAATCAGCGGCTCATGATGTACGTGGGCAAGGCCCAACGAGGCGAACCCATCGAGGGCAACGAACCGCGCTCGGTCACGGACCTTTTCGTCACCGAGGTCGAAGTGGACGCGAACGAGGAGCGTCTTGGCTACGACGTGCGCTCGACGAAAGACATTCGGCACGAGCGTGTGGAACGAGTCGACGCGACGTCGGCAGTGGGAGCGGCGGCGTGAAGGGCGACAAACCTGTCACGGCCTCGGATCTCATTGCGTTGCTCGTCGGCGAACAGCGGCTGACGGCACTCGTGTCGGAAGCCAATGAGATTGCTGATGAGGACGGTGCTGACGAAATCGACGGGGACCTTGCAATCGTCGAATGCGTGAGCGCCGAACTGGACGGCTATTCGGACGTGCTCTACGGGAACACGGTTTCCGAAGACGCCGAGCAGCTCGTGAGAATGGCGATGCGCAATGGAATCATGTTGCTGACCGTGGCAGCACGCGCGTCGCGCCGTGTGCAACCGGCGAGCGAGGTCGACACGTCGAACATAACGAGCGAAGACGATTGAGATTCGCCTCGAGCTGCGCAGGGGCAACGACGAGCGCAGCACCTGGAATGCGGGACAACGTGCACGGGTCTTCTGAGCTTTTCTTCTCGTGCGCGTGCGGCGTCCGGCGGGTTCAAGTCCTGCGCATTCCACCATCGGACATGGTGCCCGGTGAAATGGCTTGTCGTGTAGTGCCGATGAACCTTGAAATTCGACATGGCAGGTCGTTTGGGAATGGTAGCTCGGCGGCAGAGCATCGTGAGGGCGCGCATGGGTTGGAGCAGCGGCAATTGCCAAGGCACCATGGTCGGAGCGTACACGAAGGTCGCCGGTTCGAATCCGGTCCGTTCCCCTTGGAGGCAATGAAGTGACCCTCTTTCACGGCCTTTCGTTTGCTGATTACGTGGCATTCGACCGAGAGCATTTCTCGCGATTGCGGCTGCTCGACATTTCGCCGCTCGCGTACCATCGCGAGACCAAGAAGAAGGACACCAACGCTCTCCGAATCGGCCGGGCCGTGCACGCGTTCGTGATGGACCCCAATGCCGTGGAAATCATCGCCTACGATGGCAGGCGGCAAGGCAAGAAGTGGGAGGATTTCGAGGCCGAACACGAAGGTGCCATCATTCTCTCGCCGGACGCATACGAGCGAGCAATGGCCATGCGCGATGCGGTGCATGCGCATCCAGCGGCGAGCAAGCTGCTAAATGCGGGTGAAGGAGAGGAGTCGCTTTTCTTCGAGGTCGCGGGCGTCCAGTGCAAGGCGCGCATCGACTGGATTGCGAAGGATGGCACCGTCGTCGAGCTGAAAACAACGCGGGCGATCATCCCCGGCCGGTTCGCGCACGAATACGCGCGTCGCCTATACCACGCGCAGATTGCGCTCTATCGCATGGGCCTCGAAGCGGAACGATACGGTCGGCCCCCAGTCGTGACGATTGCGCTCGAAAACGCGCCGCCCTACGACGTGGCCGTCTATCGCGTCGGGGAAGATGTGCTCGAGGTAGGCAAGCGCAAAGTGCTCACATGGCTAGACACGCTCGCACGGTGCCGCGAATCGGGGCAATGGCCGGGCGTGGGCGGGCACAGCATCGACGGGATGCTCGATTTGCAATTGCCCGATTGGGCGATCACCGATGGACTGCCTGATATCGAACTGGAGGATGAGCATGGGGACTGAAATCACGGGCCACTTGGAGCTGGTGTATCCGTCGCAGTACGTCAAGGCCGCGGACCTCCAAGGCCGGGATGTCACGGTCGTGATCGAAAAGGTCGAATACGAGAACCTCGTCATGCAAGGGGGTCGAAAGGACCGCAAGGCATGCATCACCATGTTGGCGCGCAATGGGCGTCGTTTGGGTAAGCGGTGGGTTGTCGGGAAAACCGTGCTGCGACAAATCGGAGCGGCGATTGGATCGCTCATTGTACGCGAATGGAAGGGCCGCGAAATCACCATGTACCCGACGACGTGCAAGGGCAAAAGCGGCGGCATGGTCGAGTGCATTCGCGTCCGTGTGCACGCAAACCCCGATGCTACCGAGATTCCGGACGAGATGGCAAAAGACCCCGAGCCGTTGCCGCCGGAGTTCATGGCCGAGGTGCATGGAGAGGGCGAGTCGTGACGGATATTCCGCGCTTCCTATCGCCGAAAGGGTTCGGGGAGCTCCTCGACTACCATCGGAGCACGGTGGCGCAATGGTTGCCCGCGTGGCGAGCCGAGGGCATTGCCACGGGGTACGGCAAGGCGACGCGGATTGAGGTGGCACGTGCACGGCAATGGATCACCGAGCACACGCGGCCGAAAGCGGCGCCGGCGATGCCACACGTATTTCATACGGAGACACTGCAATGAGTGTTGCACGTGCGCGGCAAATCGTTGCCCTGTTGGAGGGCGGAATTGCCAATTGGCGAGAGAAACAAGAGCTGTGCCAGTTATTGCCCCCGATTCTGGACGATGCAGAAGCATGGAGGAAGGGCGCGCATGTGCTGAATGAGCTTCAGGAGCGCGTCATTCCGTGCGGTCATCGAATCGAGGATTTGATCGGCGGTGAAGGGCACGTGACGAAGTGCGGCGCGTGCTTGGCCGCGCGAGCAACATTCGCAGAGGTGAAGTCGTGAGCAGAAAACGAATCAACACAGCACGTGATCGGCGCAAAGCGAAGGACCGTGGTTCCAAACTTGGGATCTTCGTCGTCTCGACGGATGAAGGCGTCGCGATCGAGCTTGGGGAGGGCTCGAGCAGCGTCCGGCTCGACATGGGAGTCGACAAGGCAATCGAAGTCGCATCGACGATCATGGTCGCGATTTTGCCGGCTGCGACACGCGACGGCGAGACCATTGAATCCCTTGGCGACAAGTTCTTCATGCTGTTGACCGAGAAGTGCCAAATGGTGACTGCGCAATTGGACGCAATGCCATCATGAGCACCTGGCACTCTGTCTTTTGGTCGCCTTCGAAGCACCGATGGCTTATTCGCCTCGGCGCAGAAGGTCGAACGCAGCGCCAGATCACGGTGCCTCAGTCGGTTGCGCCTGGCCCACGGTCGCGCAAGCAGGCAGAACAATGGGCGACCGAGCAGCTCGGAGGAAAGTCTGATGCTCCTGCTGTCGTCGCGCCGAAGACACTTGCCGAGCTCGCCCCCATCGTGCTCGAGCTGTGGCAGAACGACGAGCGGTTGGCGCAGAAGACGAAGGCCGACCGCGAAAGCTTCCTGCGCCTGCACATCCTGCCCGCGTTCGGCGAACTGGCAGTCGAAGCCATCGATGTGCCGAAAGTGCGCGATTGGGTGCGTGCGATGCGCAAGAGGGGCGACGCCCGATCTTCGATTGGCAACCGACTGTCGACGTTGGCAACGCTGCTATCCGATCTTCACGCCGAGAGGCACGCACCGGACAATCGTGTCGCGACGGCGAAAGCTGTGCTCGACGAGCTCCCCGCGTCGAAGAAACACGCTCCGGTTTCTTTGGATCTGGCGGCGTTCTCGATGTTGCTGTTTGCGGCTTCCGTGCCGTTTTGGTTCCGCATGCTGTGCGCGTTGGCGGGCCTCGCAGGCCTCGAGGCAGGGGTGGCGCTTGGGCTTCGCGTGAAGGACGTCGTGCTCGAGCACGGGCAGCCTATCGCGCTCCGGATTTGCCAGGCCGTGCAGCAGCTCGGGACGAAAGGGTACGCCTCGATTGGGCCGACGAAGAACGAACATCGAGGGAGCGAAGAACGCCCGCGGATTTTGCCGGTTCATCCGGCGCTCGCCGTGCTCTTGACCGAGTGGTTGCGGATCGAGCGGGAGCGATGGTGCTGCCATGTGGCACAGCCCGACGATCTTCTGGTGCCGTCCGCGTCGGGGAAGGCATGGCGCCCGAAGGTGGCGAAGCGGCTGCGTCGCGAGCTCGCGGGGCTTGGCATCGCAGTACCCGATGGTCTCGTGTTTCACCGGCTACGCGGATGCTTTGCGACGTGGTTGGCGGCCGCCAGCGTCCCAAAGGACCAACGCCAGCGCCTCATGGGACACGCTGGCGATGTCGAGGCGGAACACTACGAGGTAGCGGGGCAGTTGTTCGAATCAGATTTCGAGGCTGTCGCAAGGATCGCTGTGGAGGTGCGAAATGGATCAGGACGACATCAATTGGTTCATGCTGGCGATCGTGATGCGCGCTCGCCGGTCGATGGGATTCCTGCGGCCCGGAGCCCCCCTGACCGCACCCCTCGCTCTCGAGGCACGCCGCCCTCCCCGACGGAAGACCGGACGTACACGGGAACCTTTTACAAAAGGCCGAAAAACGCGCCGGCCGTCCGGGGTTTAGGGGTGGCCTTGGACCAAAATCCCGTCGGCGCCCCCCCGCGGACCTCCGAACTATGTCACGGTCGCAAAGGGCCTAGCCCCTCCGCCCTGCGCCCCCACTGTGCCGGTTGCTCATGCCGCGCGACGATTCCGCGGCACGGCAAGATCTGCTGAAACTGGCACCCCCCCCCCCCCCCCCCCCCCCCCCCCCCCCCCCCCCCCCCCCCCCCCCCCCCCCCCCCCCCCCCCCCCCCCCCCCCCCCCCCCCCCCCCCCCCCCCCCCCCCCCCCCCCCCCCCCCCCCCCCCCCCCCCCCCCCCCCCCCCCCCCCCCCCCCCCCCCCCCCCCCCCCCCCCCCCCCCCCCCCCCCCCCCCCCCCCCCCCCCCCCCCCCCCCCCCCCCCCCCCCCCCCCACACCTAAAACGCCCACGAAACTAGGCGCCCCAGGCAAGAATCGAACTTGCGACCAACGGTTTAGGAAACCGCTGCTCTATCCACTGAGCCACTGGGGCGGGCCGAGACTCGACGAATCCTACGCGGACAAGACAGCTCGTCAAGTGTCTTCGACATGAGCACCACAAATGTGCTTCCGCAAACTTTTTCGCGCGCGGCCAACCACCTCCCTCGCGTCATGCCTTCGGCTCCCGACCACTCCTCAAAATACGCGCCGCCTCCGCATAATGATGCATCCCATCCCGCTTGCCCCACATTTCCGCCCGCTCACTCGGACGCCGCTCATCCGATAAACCTACCTCGTCCCGAGCCCCAATCTCCACAAACGCCCGCGCTATCCCCACAATCACCGCCGGCTCGACCTCATTCTCCGAATAACCCGTCGTCAGCCACTCCTCCACAGGCGTCGTTTTCCCATACGTATTCGTCGTCTCGTTCGGATCACAACCAAGCCACCCCAGAAGCCGCACCTTGTCAGGAACACGCGCCCGCTCGTGCGCCGATCGAAAATGCAATGCCGAAAGCAAATTGTCGAGCGGCCGGCGATGCAATCCACCCGTACGAAGCAAACACGATGATACCCCAAAACCCATGAAGTGCCTCACCCACCGCTCGTTCATGGGCAAACCATTGGCTGCGACATCCACGAGCGTCTGACCATTCGGACGCGTCGATGACGGACTCGCACCCCTATCGACGAGCAAACACGCAATACCAAAATGGTTTTCATCGTCGAATTGATTCGTCGCCGGCATCGTCCGCCCCCGCGATACTCGCTTGGCAAATACCGGAGCATGCCCGAATCGAAGACTCGCATCGGGATCAGCCCCCGCATCGAGCAAACATTCGACCATTTCCCGATTCCGATGCCCTACGGCATGATGCAGCGGCGAATCTCCATGCGCATCAGCCACTCGAACATCAGCACCCTTTGCAATCAATTCGCGCACCCGCTCGATGTCGTTCTTTCGACACGCCGCAAACAAATTCCTGCTCTTCCCGGACAGCGTCACCTTCGGCGGTAACTCGAGAATCGCAGCACTCTCGCCTTCGTAGGGCGCCTCCCCATACACGGCAAACTCGTAGCGCGATATCGGAAACATTTCTTTGGCCAAATTGATCCCGAAATCGGTTGCCGCCGCAATCTCGTCATCCGGTACGCCCCACGGCCCCTCCTCGAGCCACTTCGTGAGCTGCTCTTGCCACGAATCGCCACTCTGTTCTTCGTCCGGCGCAAACTGTCTTTTCAGCGCCTCGATGGATTCCCACAAAAGACGAAGCGCACCCTCGAAATCCGCAACTTCCCCGACGACGCGCAGCCCAATCCAATCCTTCGCCTTTTCGTAAAATGCATCATCCTCGTCCGGAGGGTCCCGCATCGAATCCGGATCGAGCCCATGAACCACGACATACCGCTTGCCACGCAGCTCGTCCGGGAAAACATGCCCCTCCTCAGATTGCGAAAGCAACTCCACGACGCGCTCGATGCTCAAAGGCATACCAAACCATAGACCCATCTACGCACACGTCAATCGAATGCGTCAAACTTCACCACCAGGTCGACCATCATTTTTGCATCAGACCATTCTACTTTGCCATCGATATGCAGGGAAAATAGTACGTCATGCAACCGTTTCGGTCCTCGAGCCGATCCGGTGTTCCAGCCTTACGATCATGCTCACGGTGATTCGACACGGTTTCGTCGTTACTTTCGGGCAACATCGATGAATGCAATGATTGCTTTGCTGCCCATCGTCATGGTAGCCTGGATTCATGCTACGATGCCTGGTCTTCGCCTTTGCAATCCTTCTGTATGCCGGTACCGCATCCGCGGCCGATGTTCAAGCAAACCCGTCGAATTACCTGAGCCTGCTCGGGTCATTGAAGCCCGGCGACAGACTGGTGCTCGATCCGGGTACCTATACGCAAGGCTTACCCATTACCGGCTTGAACGGCACGGATGCTGCTTGGATCACCATTTCTGGCCCACCATCCGGGCCCGGAGCGATATTCGAAGGCAATGCCTGCTGCAATACCGTCGAATTGGTGAGCTCGTCGTACGTCGCCATCGAGCACATCACGGTGGACGGCAAAGGCATTGATGGCGTTTTCGGAGTGAGCGCCAAAGGAAGCTCGAACAACGTGGTGCACCATATCCGCGTCGAAGGTTGCACGTTCGTCGGCCAAAACGCTTCACAACAGACGGTGGCCATTTCCACGAAAACGCCGACGCACGGCTGGATCATTCGCGGCAACGTGATCGACGGCGCTGGCACGGGGCTGTATCTCGGCAATTCGAATTACGCGGAACCGTTCGTTGGAGGCATCATCGAATACAATTTGGTGCGCAACACGATTGGTTACAACATGCAAATCAAAAATCAAAACGCCTGGCCCATGCACGCCGCTTTGCCGGCCGAAAACGCACCTCGAACGATTCTTCGTCACAACGTCTTCATCAAAGACGACACGCCGAGCCCCGATGGGGTACGGCCCAACGTTTTCCTCGGCGGTCCACCTCCAAGCGGCCTCGGCGCCGAAACGCTCGTCGAAGTGTATGGCAACGTCTTCGTGCACAATGCAAGCGAATCACTTCTTCAAGCAACCGGCCGAGTATCCATTCACGACAACATCTTCGTGGACGCATCCGACGCAGCGCTTTACCTTGCCCCACACGACGGTTTTCCGCTCCTCGGCGCTCGCGTGTATAACAATACGTTTTACGCGGCAAAACGAGCGGTTTATCTTGGCACGCAACCGGCCGAAGGTGACGTCGTCAGCGGGAACCTCGTGTTTGCCGATACGGCATTCGATGGGCCATTCGTGGGCCTCGGAACGAACCTCGTCGACACGGCAGGAAATGCGGCCAATTTCGTCAACAAGCCGTCGGTCGCCCTCGGCGAAATGGACTTCTATCCGCTGGTGGGCAAAGCGGAAACGAGCCCCATCGATGCGGCTCCGTTTGCCGATGACCCGGAACACATATGTGATTTCAATGGTGGTCCGCGAAAAACCTTTACCCATCGCGGTGCGTACGCTGGCGCCGGAACGAATCCCGGCTGGAAACTTGCTGCCGAGATCAAACCTGCGGTGGTTTGCCAATCTTCGAGCGGCACGGGCGGGAGCGGATCGACCAGCAGTGGTGGAGCCGGCGCTGGTGGCGAAGGCATGGGCGGCGCTGGCGGCAGTGGAGGCGCTGGTGGCGGCAATGCGAGCGATCCGGGGGGGTGTGGTTGTCGCACGAGCTCGAATGGCGACGTGACGCCAATGGCGGTGGCGTTCGCGCAGGCGGCAATGGTACTCTTTCGGCGCAGACGAAAACAACGAGCGGCTCGCATAGGTCAAAAGCGAGCAGCGTAGCAATCGAGGATCCATCATGAATCGAACCATCGTGTATTTGATCGTCGGGGTCATGGCATTCGGCATTCCAGCCGCTTGTTCCTCGACTGGCAATTCGTCGACCAATGCGTCGAGCGGATCTTCTTCCACGGGTTCTTCCGGAACAGGCGGCGAAGGTGGCGTGTTATTTCCGTCGAGCTCCAGCGCGTCGAGCTCGAGCGGCTCGGGGTCTTCGAGCTCGGGATCGGTCATCGACGCGGGACTCGAAGAATTCTGCGCGGGCAAAGGAGCGATTCCCATCCCTGGAACGACCGATTGCACGGGAGACATCGGCAAAAAGGTTTTTCTTTTTGCGATGTGCTCGTGCACTGATCTCACGTCGCAAAACACGGTCGATACCGATTCGATGGACGCTGCCAAGCCTGGTCAAGCGCTTGCGGGCGGCTCGGTTGGCGTCAATGGCAACTACACGTCTTCGGCGCCGAACGACATTCAAGGAGCGCTCATCGTCGGCGGCGCGCTCGATACGATGAATTCGCATAACGTCCTGCAAAACATGACCATTGCTGGCACGTCGCACGTCGGCGCTCCGGCAACGGCCAAGAGCGATGCATACCTTGGCGCCGAGGTCACCGGCCCGCCAAACTTCCTCACGGTGTCGGGCAAGATGTATACGCCGATCACGTCCAACGTCAATCAAGTCAACGAGCTCGGTGGTTTTTCCATTGGTCCCGTCACGGTACCCGAGCCCTGCGATTGTAAAGATCCCGTCGACATTGCGGGAATCGTTGCGGCATTCAAAGGATCCAACGACAACTTGACGAACATGATCCTCACCGATGCGCTCACGACCATGCCCAATTACGCCAAGGATATCACGCTTCCTTGTGGTCGTTATTATTTCGATGGCATCGTCGTGAACAACCCGGCCACGTTGCGATTGCAGGGACGCACCGTCATTGCGGTGGATGGCAACATCAACATGTCGGGCCCTTTGACCATCGAGCTTGCCGAGGGCGCCGAGCTCGATTTATTCGTGACGGGCACGGTGTTTTTGAACAATGCCGCCACGATTGGTTCGATGACGTCACCGAAATCGACACGTATCTACATTGCTGGCAATGACGTGACGATGACCGGCAAGCTCGATCTTTCGGCGAACTTTTACTTGCCAAACGCGGTCTTCAACATCACGAACGACCTCGAAATGTGGGGCGCTCTATTCGCCAAGAAGATTAGTTCGTCGGGCAAGGTGAAGGTGCATTACGACGAGGGGATATTGAAGATTCCGGGGTGCCAAGGCGGCGACGAACCGTGTACGGATTGCGGCGATTGCGTCAATCCGATGCCTGCATGCGGAGCCGACGGTACGTGCGGGCCATGCACGAAGGATCAAGATTGCTGCCCGCCGCTCATTTGTGATGCGCTTGGGGAATGCAGTCCTCCGCCACCCAAGTGATCCCGGGATACCTCCCGCCTGTTCAGCCATCAGTGCACTGGCTCGACAAACGATTGCTTCATCCCTGACAAATGCGTTTCGAATCGCCACGGACAAACGCTCGGTGATGCGGTCCACGCGGGCGAGAATCGGCGCGCCAAATTCGCAATTCAACTTACAGTTTGTCCGACTAACATAAACGTTTGTCCGACTAATATCCGGTTTGCCACCGGTTAGCAAACTTCCACCGGCGTCGGAAGAAACGCGGCACTGTACAAACGAGTTTGTCACAAAAATCTGGCATGTCCACGGCGAGCTGTGTATGTAGTCGGTTATGGTTCGTCGAAACGCACCTTCACGCCGCTCTCTCATCTACTGGTTTGGCGCGCCGATCGCCCTTTTGCTACTCGCGGCGTGCCCGGGATACATGAGTGCCGATCCTGCCGACCACTGGCGGTGGTCACCCATGTGCCCGAGCACGGAAGACGGAGCGCTTGCAATTCCAAAAGAATGTTGTCCGTGCCCATGGCCGGACATGTGCCCCGATGGGTGGCCGGAAGTGCCTGCGCATTGCCGTACGGGATGCGAACCCGGACAACCCATCGAGTGTTGCGAATGTCCCACGGAAGTGTGGTGTGGCGATGTCGCGGAACAGCACTTCAAAGAACCCGAGTTCTGCAAGAGCAAGTTCTGGCGGCAGGACGGTGGCACGGACGCTGGCTCGGCTGTTTGTCCCATTGGAACATGCGTGCCGAAGATCCCGGAAGGCTGGATGGGGCCGGCAACGCTTCATCATGGGTGGGACATCGAAATACCCGCATGCCCCGAAGACTCCATCATGATGGAGGGTTACGGCGAACCTCCACCTCCCACGTGCTTCGAATGCGGCTGTTCTACACCAAAGAGCGTCTGCGGTTTGTCCCCGGAGTGGACCATCAGCTCGCGCGGGTGTGACGACTTCAATGCGGGCGTCAAGTGGGATTTTTCTCCCTCTCCCGATTGGGATGGAACCTGCAACGGAGAGAAGGCACTGCCCGAAGGCAAGCTTTGCGGCACGGAGGGTTTCTGCGCGAAGTCGATCTCCATTGCGCCTCCGAAGGTCGAACAGATCGACAAGTCTTGTGCTCCGTTCGTCAAAGAGCCCGAGGAGATGCCCGTACCAAAACTCCACAACAACGCGCTGAGCGGCGGCCCCGACGTGCCGATCGGTCGCGTTTGCATTGACAAACAGGCTGCGGACCTGCCCACGTGTGGCGTCAATAGCGAAAACGTCTGTGTGGAGATTCCTCTGAACATGGCGTGCGTCGCGCGAGAAGGCGACCATGCCTGTCCCGAAGGATGGCCTCAAAAGAATCTCTACTACCAAAACATCGACGACCAGCGTGTCTGCTCGGAGTGTTCGTGCGGTCCTGTCGAAGGAGCATCTTGCACGCGCAAGTACCAGATTTTCACCGACGGGATGTGCACCCCATCGGCAGAATACGCAGCTCTGACGTATGAAGATTCCACTCTACCGAAGTGCTTCCTCATCAATCCGGGCATGTCGGTGGGTAGCAAGGCGGTCGAGTTGGTCGAGAACGTTCTCGGTGCCTGCGCGCCTTCGGGTGGCCAGCCGATCGGCGACGTGAAACTCGAGAAGCCCTTCACCGTCTGTTGCGTCGCGACCGACATGTGAGCCCGCACTGGGGTCGTGGTTCGTCGCGCCGAACCACGACCCAACCTTCTAGAACGAAGGTACGAACGAGACAAACCCAGCCAAGATCGGGATGAACGCATTCTGCTCGGGGGTTTGATCCCAACGAAATGACTTTGGTTGATACAGCGGAAGTTGAGCTTCCGCGTCCAGCCGGAATGCAAATCGCGGACTGACCGGAATCTCGACACCGGTGCGTAGCCCGACGGAAAACAGACCATCCAAGTCCGCACGGGAAAACCGCTCGTCCGCAAACGACGCCTTGAAGTCGTTCGCCGACACGCCTCCCATGGCGACCGCACATGCGCTGAGCGGCGCTTTACGCGCACACACGGCGAAGGCTCCGAGATACGCGTGCGACCGCACGGCAACTCGCTGCTGCGCACCCATGTCCATCTCGGCCGGAACGAGCGGTGGAAATATTCGCGCATCGAGCTCGAACGTGAGCGGCCCGATGGAACGCCCGACGCCAATACGCAGTCCAGGCATCACGACACGCGTCATGGCCAAGAGGCCACCGCCAATCACCAAATGGCGGCTGGATCGAGCGTTCTGCGTCGACGCGCGCGTCTGACATATCGGCGTCGACGACGGCTCGGGATCCGACGGCTTCGCAGGATCGGGCGATTCCTGATGGACAGGAGGCTTTTTTTCTGATTGTTCGACAAGTTTGTCCGTACCAACCTGGAGTTTGTCCGCGGCTTCGTCCGCATCATCGGGTTCTTCCGGCGGAATCGTCGCCCGCATGAGGTACGCCCCATCGAATGCCGCCCAATACAGCACCTTGAAACATTCCTCGGACGCCGGGTACTCGTTCGATTGACCACCCACTTGGATCCCCTCCGGATCCAAGACGGACAAATCGACTTTCTTACCCCCATCGAAACGCCGCTTGATCGTCACCACGACCTTGCGCTTCGCCGTCGGATCAATCGATGGATTCGTCACCCAGTTCGTGATGATTCCATACAAAGAGTCATAATCATTACATTTTGATAGGCCCGGCGAGACACTCAACTCGAGCCGATGCGGCGGCGTATCGACCTGATCGGCGTGCGCAAACTTCGGCCACGCAAGCGCAAACCCGAGCGCACTCATTCCCAAACCGAACCGAGCTTTCTTCATTGTCGGGGTCGAAAGGTTCACGAGGACGTCCCGCGCACGAGTAGCCCCCATGATGAATGGATGACCCCTCCGTGGCAAGTCCAAAGATAGCTACACGATTCACGCAACGCGCAAATTGAGGAACGCAGATTGCCCCGTCGTGCACCGTTTGTCTCGACAATCAATACGTGGCTCGCCAACACTTCGGCTCATACAATTCAGGAAGATCCGTATACGGCGGTCGTGAAGTTCCTTATCGCTTCGCCCAAACGTCGCGCGGGAAGTTGCCCCAAAACCATCCACCGGGTTACGCTCACTTTCATGCGTGGCGCAATTCTTCTGCTTCTCACCTCCACTCTCGTCGGGTGCGGTGAAGACCTCGACCGTCGAGACAATAATACAACCTGCCCAGAACCCCCCGCCGATCCCTCCGCCGCTCGCGTTTTCGCCATACAACCACGCATCTCCCCGGAACGTTTCGATAGTTACGAATCATACCAAACACACCTGGTCGAACTGACACGTACCCACGTGGCCCCGTGCTTGGCCCGCGATCGTTCCAACATTATCGTCTTCCCAGAAAACACGGGCCTCCCCGCCGCATTCATCGGATCGCGCGGCGAGGCAGCTCGAGCTTCCACATCGGCGTTCGCCGCATTCCTGGCGCTCGGAGGCCAATACACTCAGCCCATTCAGTTCTACAAAGACAAATGGCCCAACGTCCCGCTACCTACCCAAATCGAGCTCGGCATCACCGACACGGTTTGGCGTGCGTTTTACGAGACGAACTCCCTGATCGCCCAGGAGCTCGGGGCCTGGGTCATCGCATCGACCAACGTGAGCGGGCTCGTCGAAAAAAGCTCCGACCCCACGGAAATCGCCGCCCTGGCCGATCCCGACCTGAAAAACGTGTCGTACGTGTACGTCGCGCGCGACCCCGCCGTCTACAATTCAGCATTCGTGCACGCTCCGGACGGATCCCTCGTCGCAATGCGAAAGAAACCTTACTTGGTTGCAAGCGAAAAAAATGACCTCGCTCTGACACCAGGACCCTTGCGCGACGCTTTACCCATCGAAATCGGAGGCCTCGGGCTCGGCATCTTCACGAGCAAAGATGCATGGATGCCCGACCTGGTCGATAGACTCGCTGCACTCGGCGCCGATACGTTCGTTCAGCCCGAAGCATTTTCCGGTTGGACGATCCCCGAAGAGCCGAGTGAGCCAAATGTATGGGCGCCCGAAATTCTCAGCCAAAGCGCAATGGCCGCCGTACGAAAACACGGAGCCTACCGGCACGGCGTCGTTTCACATCTGACGGGCAATTTGTTCGACATGACGTTCGATGGACAATCGATCATCGTGGGTGATCCGGTGCCCGGCGAGCTGCAACGTGCTTATGTTGGACAAACGGAAGAAGGCGGCGTGCTCGCCGTCGCGCCGTGGGTGATTGCCGATCCCATCGAAGAAGACCCCGCGGCAACGCTGGACGCTCGCAGGGCCAAGCTCCGAGCTTTCGGACAAGAGCTGTTGCCAGGTGGCCCAAGGGCAAACCAATACAAAGAAGCAGTCATTGCAGCGGACCTGGGCAAACCCTCATCCCCGATCACCGATGGCCCGCCCGGCGCGCTCGGGCCGAGCCGCGCGATTTCCAATGTTGGTCAAGCCGAACAGAGCAATGCGGCCGTGGCTTGGACCAATACGTCGCCCATCGTCGTGGTCTTTCAAGAAGGCGCGCGTGGAAAAACCCGCATCGTCGCCGTGACGTCCGAGGATCAAGGAAAAACGTTTGGCATGCCGCACGCCGTCGCAGCATCGAACAAAACACAAATTTCGCCGGCTGTCCTGACGTCCGGCATCTACGTGTACGCTGCTTGGCAAGAGATCGACGAACAGGGCAGCCGTATTGCCTGTTCGATTTCGATGGACCGCGGAAAAACGTTTGGCATGCCAGTCTATCTGCCCTCGGAAGCAGCAGCTCCGGATTCATGGCGACCAGCCCTTGCAAGCTCGAACGGTCGAGTTTTCCTCGCCTACGTGGATGGTTCGTCGGGAAATGAACGCGTCATGCTCGCAAAAGCGCCCGAAGGCACGCTGGCCTTCACGACGAGTCCCATCGAAATGATGAAAGCGCATCCGGCGGGAGACGTCCGCAACAATCAATGGTCCCCGACGGTCGCGGCAAACGCAAATCACGTGGCCGTAGCATGGGTCGATTTCCGAAATAACAATTGGGATGTTTTTCTGTCACGATCGACCGATGACGGCTCGACCTTCACCGCCCCCGTGCGCATCGACGACGGCTCCGAAGCTCCCGAACGATTGCACGACGATGCTTTCGCCATGTTCTTGCCGAATGTGGACCCGTCGACGCTCGCCGTGGGATGGAGCGACGTGCGCCTTCGCAATCGACATGCAGCTCCCCGAGTATCGCTCGTCGCAGGTTCGGCCATTGGCCAGAGTCGCCGCTTCGGCTCGGTGGACGCAAGTGCGTATTCACCACGATTCGCGCCGCTCGGAGCGAACAAATTGGCCGTGGTTTGGCAGGACGATCGGACGCTCGGCGCCGATATTTACTTGTCGACGAGCATCGACGCAGGCGCGAATTTCGGCACTGAGCTGCGCATCGACGATGGGGGCGACGGCGCAAGTCACCAGACGGCACCGGTCATCGCAGGCGACGGAGCAGGCTCGGTCATCGTGGCATGGGAAGATGCTCGATCCGGCCAGCGCCGAATTCGCTTTGCATTGGGGAAACCCTAATTTTTACCCAACGCCCCCGGATACGCACCGCGCATCGTCGCGGCAATCTTCTTCAATGCATCGCCAAACGGAGACCGCTTGCGCCACACGAGCGCGATCGTCCGATGAGGCGCCGGTCGAGCAAACGGCCGCACGCGTAATCCCGCACGCTCGACCTCGAACGCCACGGCCAGCTCCGGCAATAGCGTGACACCAGCACCTCCAGCCACCATGTGCACGAGCGTGGACAAACTCGTCGCGCGAAACTCGAGCTCGTGCGCTTTGGCTCGAGTACACACCGCCAGCGCCTGCTCGCGAAAACAATGGCCATCATCGAGAAGCAATACATTCGTGTCGACGAGCTCGCCGGGCGTCACCGGGCGCGATTTCGCGACCAGCGGGTCATCGGGACGAGCCACGAGCACGAACGGATCGACCGCAACGACATCCGATTCGACATCGCCCAGGTCCGCTTCGAGCGCCAACAGGGCCGCGTCGATGAGCCCCGCATCCAAATTGCGCACCAAAACTTCCGTTTTGTCTTCGAGCCAAATCGTCATGAGACGCGGATACGAAGCCCGCAGCGCAGGCGTCGCGCTCGGCAAGAGATATGGGGAAATCGTCGGAATGACTCCAATACGCATCACCCCCACGAGCGGATCGCTCGCTCGCTTCGCCGCCCCCACGAAATCGTCCGCCTCGACGAGAAGCCGCCGCGCCCGCTCGACCAGCTCCTTGCCCGCCTCCGTGAGAAGCACACGCCGGCGGTCCCGTTCGAAAAGACGCACCCCAATCGCCTCCTCGAGCTGCCCGAGCTGCGCACTGAGCGAAGGCTGCGAAACATGACAACGTTCGGCAGCTTTGCGAAAACTGAGCGATTCGGCCACGGCAACCACGTATTGCAATTGCCGAAGCGTGAAGGGATGAGGAGCATGCGACGCACTGATAGTCATGGGCTATCAATCTTATCACTTCTTTGTCTTGGAACAATCACGAGCGACGCCCCATCATGTGCTCAGGACGCGGCCGGCGCCGCAACTCAAGTAACGAAGGAGACGCAACCATGTTGACCGTTGGCGACAAATTCCCCGAGTTCAAACTGCAAGCCGTCGTCTCGACTGAAAAAGGCAAGGAGTTCCAAGAGATCTCCAACGAGAGTTTTTCTGGCAAGTGGAAAGTGGTGTTTTTCTGGCCTATGGACTTCACGTTCATTTGCCCCACGGAGATTGCCGAATTCGGTCGGCGCAACAGCGATTTCCACGACCGGGATGCACAACTTCTCGGCGCGAGCACCGACTCGCATTACGTCCACTTGGCGTGGCGCAAAGACCATGCGGACTTGAAGCACCTGCCTTTCCCGATGCTGGCAGATACCAAGCGTGAGCTATCGAGCGCGCTCGGGATTCTCCACAAGCAGGAAGGCGTCGCGCTGCGAGCGACGTTCATCGTGGATCCGGATGGGATCATTCGTTTCGCAACGGTGAACGACCTGTCGGTCGGACGAAGCGTGAACGAGGTGCTGCGGGTGCTCGATGCATTGCAAACCGACGAGCTCTGCCCGTGCAATTGGACGAAAGGCCAACCGACGCTGGAGGCGGCCTAGCCATGTTTACGCTCGAATCAGTCCGTCACGCGCTTCCGGAAGCCGCAAAAGACCTGCGGTTGAATTTGCAATCGGTGATGCAATCCGGTTCGCTGACGCTCGAGCAACGGTGGGGTGTGGCGGCTGCGTGCGCAATCGCCACACGATCGCCGGCATTGCGGGATGCCGTCATCGAAGAAGCTCGGCGTGAAGTGAATGAAGCGGTCGTCGACGATGCGCTCGCGGCAGCGTCGTTGATGGCCATGAACAACGTGTACTACCGATTTCGACACATGATCGGCAAATCGGTATACTCGGAAAAACCCGCGCGCCTTCGCATGACGCGCATTGCCAGACCGGCCACGAACAAGGTCGACTTCGAACTGGTTTGTCTGGCCGTGAGCGCAATCAATGGGTGCGAGACGTGCGTGCGAGCACATGAAAAAGTGGTGCTCGAAGGTGGTTTGACCGAGGAGCACGTGCACGACGCCGTGCGAATTGCGGCGACGATTCACGGCGTTGCCGTCGCGCTCGATGCGTCCGGACACGCGCACAAGTCCACGACGCACCCGCACCAGGATGACGGAACGTCGAGCCACGAACACGGAGCCCCTGCTGGGCCAGGATAAACCTTCGCGGCTTTTCAGGAGGTAGGCGACGAGGGGGCAGCCGCGGCCCCCCGCGCGTCATCCGTCGCGGTCTCCGATGCAAGCAATTCTTCGAGCACCTGAATGGCGCCCGTGATGCGCAAGAGCGTCGACTGAAGATTGGCCTTCTTGGTTTCCAGCTCGTCCAGCAAAGCGCGGCCGTTTTCGAGCTCACCGCGAAGTTCTCGAAGGCGTTCTTCCAACTTGTCCCTCATCGATCCCATCTCCTCGTTCGTACCCGCCTTCTCAGAATGCGTACGACAGGCTTCCACCCAATCCCGGACCGCCCGAATTGAATTTCCGCGCTTGATATCCGCCGCGAAGCTGCACGGAAAATCCGCTCGTCACCTTGAACGATACTTCACCCACCAGGCGCACGCCAAACGCTTCTGCATTGGGCATGTCGGTGATTTCGATGATGGGCGAGATGAGCAATCGGCTACCGCCCACGATGTCCATGCGCGAGTAGAATCGATTGCCGAAGGTGACGCCGCTCAGCCCAAGCCGCTCGAAGCCGAGAATGAGCTTGGTCCCGTACGGATCGCCAATATGCGTCGCCACGTTGACACCGGCGGAAAACCCTTCCTCCGTGATGCTCGTGAGCAGCTCGCCCTCCATTTGCCACAAATCGAGGATTCGGAAGCGAACACGCGCAGCGCCGAAGTTGAGCCCGACGTCGTATTTCTCTTCATCATACGTCTCGAGCGGCCTCGGCGACTTCAGCGATTGCCCGCGAAGCACGCCCAAGCGAAATCCGAATTCGGACACCGTGCGCAATGATCGGTACGTGTATCCCGCCTCGATGCGGTAATACTGTTCGTTCACGGCAGGCGTGATTTGGCCATCGGAACCGCACCCCTCTTGCGTCGGTGTGCACGGAATGGACGACGTCGCCTTGTTCTCTCCAAACCCGACATATTCACCGGCAGCGGTGATGACGGAGCGTCGTCCACCGAGGCGGGCGAGGAGCGCGCGTTCGCGCGTATCGGTCAAATCTTCGATGACCGTCACGGGATGCGGCGCCGTGCGCGAGGCAAATGCGGCGACGCGCGATCCATTGACGAGTTCGAGTTCGATGGCATACGCAATGCCCGGCGCCTTCATCAGGTCGGCGGGAACGACGGCGACGTATTGGTCTCGATCGCCACGCTTGAATTCCACGATTCGCTCGGCCCCCGCCGCGGTCGTCACGACGGCGACGACCCGCCGAATCAAATGCGGATGGTCGTACGTGGCTTTGATGGCGAGCGGTTCGCTTGGTGGTGCCGAATAAACCGCCGCGTGATACACGCGCGGCTGTGGTCCCGCTGGACTTTCCGGAGCCACCGGGGCGACCGGCATTGCGGCGGTTTGTCCGGTCGCAACGGGCGCAGCAGCCGGAACCGGAGCCGGTGCCGTTTGTCCGGTGGGTGCGGCTTGGGCCGCTCCCGTCGCCGCGGCATCGGCCGGCGTTTCGGCCGGCGTTTCGGCCGTTTGTGGATCGGCCAGCGCCACACCGACATATCCCACGCTAACGAGGGCAAATGCCACGATGGGCAGAACGAATTTGGCAGCCTGTTCCGTCACCATGTGTACCCCACAGCGCCGCCGAAGCCCGGGCCAGCGTGATCAATGGTTCGGCCTTGGAAAGACACGCGCGCAGACACCACCAAGTCCGGCGTGAATCGATAACCGGCCTGCACGATTGCGCGCACACCAATTTCATTTTCGCCCGTGGACTCGCCCTCCGCGACGTTGTCGATTTTCGTATTTCCCGCCGGTTGGTTCGTCACTTCGGTTCGTACGAGAATGGGCACCTTCTTGATCGTATTGAGCTCCAATTGCGTGAACCCACGCAAACCCACGCCCCCCAAAAGCTCGCCGCCCAAAAGCAAGTTGGTATCGCGATCGCTACCAATTCGGAACAACACTTGACCACCGCCCGTGACACCATTGTCTTGCAAACCAATGGCCAATCGGCCAATGAGCGAGAACAAGCGGTGAAAGCCGACTTCGGTCTCGAGATACCCATACGTGAGACCTACGGCGCGTCCTTTCAGGTTCAATACATCGAGGTCGCGCAGCGATCCGCCTTGACCTCGATACACGCCAAACCCCGTCCGAAGCGCTCGAACCCCCACATCGTCGTACCGCAGTCCGAAAATTCCCTCGGTCTGCCAGCTCCAGTCATTCCCTCGCAAACGATTGTAATCCGCATAATCCGTCAGCAGCGTAGCGCTCGCTCCGACTTTGCGCGGTGGACCAATCTTCGGTACGGGCACCACATCGACGACCTTGGGCACCCCCGGCCCACCGAAGACCGGCGTCGCGACCCCTTTGGCCGACGTCGCCTCAATGAAATATTCCATCTCCGGCGGCTGGAGTTTGTCCTTTGGAACGAGCCCGCTCCAGTACCCCGGACCAATCGGAATCATGTTCACGGTCTCGAAAGCCGATTCGCCACGCCGCCGGATGTGCAGCAAAGCGCCCGTCGCATCGTCCGTCAATTCCGCCACGAGCTCCAGACGCGACCCCTCGAGAACCTCTTTGGGCGGCTCGAAGCTCCTGAGCGCCGGGATGCCGTCATCATCCTTGGCGTCGGTCTTGCGACGCTTGGGCGTGTCTTTCGCTTCCACCAAACGCCGAAGCGCCGCCGCTTCTTCATAAAGCACGCGCGCATAACGCCCATTCGGCGTCGTCCTCACATACTCCTCATACTTGCGAATGCGCGTAATCAAATCGGCGCCCTGCAAGCTGTCGAACATTTCCGCCACTGTCCGCGCTTCCGCGTCGAGCTTCGATTCGGCGGGCGCTTCCCCCGTCGGTGCCGAACCCCCGTCACCCGGAGTGGTCCCCGTCGGCGCCGGCGTCGTCGGCCCCGGCGATGCAGCGGGCGACAAAATCACCAAATCGCCCTTCTCGGGGGTCCGCGCAAGCTCGCCAGAAGGCCGCGCGAGCGACAACGTCGGGCGTACCTGCCCAAGCTGTAACGTACCGATACGGAAGCGATCCTCGAGAATCTTCCCCGACACCGGATGCCGAAGCTTCACCGGCCGCCAAAGCTCGACGAGCGCCCCCTCCGTCGCGCCTTGACCAGCACCGATATCAATGACGAGGTCCTCGCCATCGAGCGCCAGCACCGTCGCTCGCACTTCCCCCACAGGTTTCGCCTGCGCAAAAGCCGAAAGGCTCGTGCCCCAACAAGCAAGCATCATGAGCGCGGCCAGCCCAATCCCCCGCCCCCTGGCTGCGTGTGGATTCGTCTGCTGCGCGCCCCGATACTTCCGCAGGCGGCTCGAATGCCCACCGGAAACTCGTCCCCATTCGTTCATCACGTTGTCGTATTTTTACGTGGAGATTTTTAAAATTCAAGAGGTAATGAGAAAAAAATCAAGTTGAAGTTTTTAGGGTTCGTCATGCGCGCATATCGATTCGCGCCAAGGCCATTGAAACTGCGTCGCACCTTTCGCGCGTAGAAAAATTCACCCAAGCACCGCCCTTGTCGACTATCATGGCACCCGCATGCATCCTTCGACCCTGCAACTCGGCATCGTGAAAGCCGCCCTGCCCCTTGTGCTTCTTTTGGCATGCACGAAGGACACGCCGCAATCGACGAACCCCAATGAAACACCGTCGCCGCAAGTACCGGTGCCGAATGCCGCGTCGTCGCTCGAGAGGCTCCTGGGTATGCCCCTCCCATCCGCTTCGTCTTCGATCGATGAAACCATTGCAGAAAAAGCGGCTTTGGAATGTCCCAGTACGAACGATTGGCAAACACTCGAATCGTTTGACGCCGAATGCGCTTGGGCGTGGACGACGGACGAACAAAAACTTCCCGCACCGCTCGAATGGAAACCATGCTCGCCTCGGGACGGCGCACCCAAAGCAGGATGCCAAAAATTGCAACGCCAAAGGCGTTTGCAAACATTCGCCGTGGGCATCAACGCCGCCGGCGACACGCAAATCGGGTTTGTCGAAAACTGCCCGCCGGAACAGATCGTGCTGGCAAACGTCGACGGTCCCACGCGCTTCGCCATGCGCAGAAGGGAAACGGAGCAATTTCCAAAAACGTGTCAAATGAAATTGCTCGCCGTCGACATGGACCATTGGCTGGCAGCTCTCGGTGGACACGATATGCCCCCAAAGTCGACCACATCCGGATACAGCGTCGGCGGCGCGTTCATCGGAGGCACCATCGGCTCGGCCCCAAACGTGCTCCGTGCTCACGGGTCCAATCCTTTTCACGTGGCGACGACCCAGGGTAGCATTCTGCCCGATGGTTGGATGGCCGATGGTAAACGGCAATCCTGGGACGGAAAACCGCTCGAAAAACCACCACGCCTGCACCTCGACCGAATCACGAAGCGCCTCTTCGTGGATGAAAAGAAAGGCATTTATTCGAAGACCAATGAAGACCCCGAGCTCGTGCTCGAAGTTCCAAAAGGACGAACCTTTACCGGGTTTCAACGCCGTGACAAACAAATTGTTTGGCAGGAACGATCACTCGAGCATAGCTGGCAAAAATGCGCTCTTTTCGGCGGCGAAATCGACGCGCGCGACGTCTTGGTGAAACCTCGACGCATCGCCGAAATCCCGTGCACATCGTCCAAGCTCGCTCTAGGCTGCGACATGGTGCTCGCCAGCGACGACACGCAAATTCGTCTAATATCCTTGTCGGACGGCACCTCGAGAATCCTGCAAATGAAAGGCGATGCCGCCGCGGTCGATTGCAAAAGCGCTTTCGTCGAACGCCCCGCCGCGCTCTTCCGTATCGACGTGGCTGCATTTGGTCCCGCAAAAGTGCCCCTCGACCCACCACCCGAACAACCAAAACTCAAAAAACGGTGATACTCTACGGAGCTCGAGGGCGCCACGTATTCGGGCGACGCAGATGCCGGCAGCACTGGCAAAAACGCAGGAGCGGGTGCCGATGCCGACGCAGCAGCCGCGGCCACTTCAATCCGCGCAGGAACCGGCCCGCTCAAACTAATGACGACCTCCGCACGCGTTTCATGCGAACCTACGAATGCGCGCACGTGATGTACGGTTCCCACGACGCCTCGGATTTTCACCACGCCGTTCGAATGATCGACAGGCCGCCCATCGATCTCCACCGACGCATCCGGAGGCGTCACGATAATCATGGCGTCGATCATTTTCGCAGGCGATGCGGCCGGCGCCGCTTCGTCGCGAACGCCATTCGACCGAAACCACGTCGAAGCATACACGCCGACGCCCAAAATGGCGGCAATGCCAATGGCGCCAAGCACCGTCGCCACGGATCGAGACGGCTTCTTGTCGCTCGCATTCGCCAGCGTCGCAGATGTGGGCGCTGCCCCCGTGGAGCTCGAACGCCGTTTTTCTTCGGCTGCGCCAAGCTGCTGCAATTCGGCAAATTGCAGCGCCGTGATCTTCGCCGAAGAGCTCGCCACGAGATCATCCATCGACGCATCCATCGAAACTCGGTCGGCAAATGGCTCGAGCGCCATCACCAATTCGATCATCGACGATTGCCGATCCTCCGGGCGCTTGGACATGGCCTTTTCGACGATCGCCAATACCTCGGGCGGTATGTCTTTACGAAATGAATCCAGCCGCGGCGGAGGCTCGTGCGCGATGGTGTACAGTACCATCGGAAACGCAATGCCGTGAAAAGGACGCCGACCTGCGAGCATTTCATAGAGTATTACGCCGAGCGCATAAATATCGGCCCTCGAATCGACCGCTCGAGCATCGACCACTTGCTCGGGCGCCATGAAATCGGGTGTCCCGAGCATGCTGCCTTTTTGCGTATTACCGGAATCTTCATGAAATTTGGAAACGCCAAAATCGAGCACTTTGACCCAATCGACGACGCCACGCTTACGCGCGAGAAACACATTGTCCGATTTGAGATCTCGATGTACGACCCCTGCTGCGTGTGCCGTTGCCAACGCATCGGCAATACGTGAAGCGATTTTCGCAGCGCGTCCAATGGCGAGCGGTCCGGACCGAATGATTTCGTCTGCGAGCGAATGCCCCACGAGCAGCTCGAGCACCAAATAGGGCTTGCCATCCGGTGTCGTTCCAATGTCGGTGCATTCGACGATGTTCGGGTGTCCGAGCGTTCCGGCAGCGCGTCCTTCGTTGGTGAAACGCTGCACGGCATCCGAATCGTCGGCGCAGCCGCCTTTCAGCACCTTGACGGCAACCTCGCGCCCGAGCACCTTGTGCTTCGCGACGTAGATCTTGGCCATGCCGCCTTCATTGAGCAAGCGCAAGATCTCGTAGCGCTCGCCGAGGATCGTGCCAACCAGCTCATCGGTCTTCGATGCTGCGTCTGCACTCTCCGATTTGGGGGCTGATGCCATGTTGATGCTCCCACGCGACGTTCGGTGGGCATTCGCTCGTTGATTGTCAGAAGAAACCAAGCAAGCTGCCGGTAAAATGTCATGCGCGGACAAACCGACTGCCGATTTCGTATCAATAGACTGCTGCTCGAGACGCGTCAACAAGGATCTACCGCGCCGAGGCGGCAATCTTTTCGCGCTGTGGTGGGTACGCGTTCCAACTGCGAAGGAGCAGTCGCGCCGGGCTGTGAAAATCCGAGCGGACTACCGGCAAACGAGATAGCCGCCAAGGACCTGACTGGGCAGGCAATCGTCATTTGGCGGGCATACGTTCGGATCGCCATCGCACAAGATGATGTTGCCCTGATTCTGGCACGTGGGCCGGCACGATACCTCGGTATAGTCCTGACCGTTGAACGTGCCGCAGCAGATTTCGCCAGGGCAATCGTCCGGGCCATTGCACGTAATGGCAAGATATTCGGGCGGCCCGCAGCTCCCCTCCGCGCCGCAATGATCCTGGCTCGCATCCTGGTTGTGGAAACAACATATTTCGCCGGGTGCACACGCCTGGCCTGCGCAATTCACCGTGATGAGAACGCCGCTGCTCGAGCTGGAAGACGAAGAGCTCGACGATGACGAGCTCGACGAAGCGCTCGATGACGAGCTGGAAGACGAAGCACCCGAAGACGACGAGCTGGAAGACGATGACGTCGAACCGCCGCCTTGGCCTCCGCCCCCTTCCCCGCCCGAACCGCCAGCTCCATTGCTGTTGGCACTGGCAAATAGCGATTGCGCATCGGAAACTCCGCACCCCACGACCGATGCGACAAGCCCTAGCACGCCCAAAGACACCCACGATGCAAGCTTCATAATGACCTCATCTCACCCGCCATGCCGACGGCTCGAGGCGCTCATCTAAGCGCATTCTCTACCGGTTGAAAAGGACGACGACGACTCCACGAGCACGTTTCGACAGCCTTTGTTCCGCACGATACGCATGGACTTTTTCGATAACACGATAGTCACCTCCGAAGCCCAGGCGCTTCATGACCACTCGCAGCGACGTATTCGACATACCCGCCACCGTACTGATGCACTCCTTCGGGCGTCAATTCGAGCACTCGATTCGACAGCGCCGCCAGAAAATGCCGATCATGTGAAACGAAAAGCATCGTTCCCTCGAAATTCGACAATGCCTCGACGAGCATCTCTTTGGTCGTGATGTCCAAATGGTTCGTCGGCTCGTCCAAGACCAGAAAATTCGGTGGATCGTAGAGCATTCTCGCAAGCACCAGCCGCGCCTTTTCGCCACCGGACAGCACACGGCAAGGTTTGTCGATGTCGTCGCCGGAAAACCCAAAACAGCCCGCAAGCGTGCGCATCGTCCCTATCGACGCTTCGGGAAAGGCCGTCGTGAGCGTACTCATCACCGTCGCATCCGGATCGAGCAGATCCATTGCATGCTGGGCAAAATACCCAAGCTTGACGCTCGCGCCCACCACCGCGCCGCCCGCGTCCGGTTCGAGCGTTCCGGCGACGATCTTGAGCAGCGTCGACTTGCCCGCTCCGTTGACGCCCATCACACACCAACGCTCGCGCCGCCGCACGAGAAAATTCAAGCCGTCGTAAATGGTGCGATTGCCGAATCGCTTGACCACGCCTTCCAGCTTTGCCACGTCTTCGCCGGACCGCGCAGGCACGCGAAAATCGAACATCGGCGGGCGCTTGCTCTTCTTCGGAGGCTCCATTTTCTCTATTTTGTCGAGCTTTTTCACGCGACTCTGCACCTGCGCCGCCTTCGCCGCATGCGTCTTGAACCGCTCGATGAAACGCATTTCCTTCGCAAGCATCGCCTGCTGCCGCTCGTATTGCGCCTCGGCCTGCTGCCCCGCAATCGCCCGCTGCTTTTCGTAAAAGTCGTAATTGCCGGTGTACGTCGTGATGTCCCCACCGTCGATTTCGAGAATTTTTGTGCACAAACGATTCATGAAGGCCCGATCGTGCGACGTAATCACGATCGACCCTTCGTAGGACTGCAAAAAACCCTCGAGCCATATGATCGATTCGATATCGAGGTGGTTCGTCGGTTCGTCGAGCAGCAGCGCGTCGGGGCGCAAAAGGAGTATTTTCGCGAGCGCTACGCGCATTTTCCAGCCGCCGGAGAGCGTCCCGACATCGGCATCCATGAGCTCGTTTGAAAAGCCGAGTCCCGCAAGAATTTCCCTCGCCTTCGCATCGAGCGAATACCCATCGAGCTCGGTCCACTGCGCCTGCGCCTGCCCGTATTTTTCGAGCAAGTTTTCCATTTCGTCGGCCCTTTCGGGATCCGCCAGCGCAAGCTCGAGCTCCGCAAGCTCGGCCGCGATTTTCGACACGGGCCCCACGCCATCCATCGTTTCAGCCACGATGCTCTTGCCCGTCATCTCGCCGACGTCTTGACTGAAGTAGCCGACGGTCACGCCGCGATCGACGGAGATTTGGCCTTCATCGGGCTGCTCTTCGCGCGTGATCATGCGAAAGATGGTGGTTTTACCCGAGCCGTTGGGGCCAACGAGGCCAATTTTTTCGCCGCGGTTGATGGCACACGACGCCTCGACGAAAAGAATTTGCTTGCCGTGGCGCTTACCGATGGAGTCGAGCCGGATCATGGGGGCGCGTTCTTAGCGGAAGCCTGGCCCGTGTGCATCCGAAAAACGCGCGGGCGGCCGGAAAACATGCGAGCTTGCAAGAACTTTGTCGTGCACCTCGGGCCGGAAATGGTTAGCTTTCCGCCATGAGGCAGACTCAGGCCGCGCCTGCACCAGCCGAATCGGACGCGAAACTCGCCGTTCGCGCCATCCTGCGTGTGCTCATCCTCATTGCCCTGTGCACTGCCGGCGGGCTCTACGGGTATTGGTATGCGTGGCTGTTTCTCGGCCTGACGCTCGTGGTGCTCGCCGTGAACGTCACCGTGATGCGGCTACGCAATCCAGGGTTATTGCGCCAACGATTGAAGCCGGATCGTCCCACGAAAAAATGGGACCGCCAATTCATGATCGTCGGCTTCGTCGCGAGCATCGGCATATTCGTCGTTGCGCCGCTCGACTTTTTTCTGATTCACGGACCCAACGTACCTCTCGCCTTCGTCATTGCCGGCGCCGTGCTCTACCTCGGAGGCAATGGCTTCATTGCCTGGGTCATGGGGGAAAACCCATTCCTCGAACGAACGGTGCGTATCCAAGAAGAGCGGCATCAAGTCGTGATAACGACGGGACCTTATGCAATCGTGCGTCATCCGATGTACACAGGGCTTCTCGTTGCGAGCGCAGGATGGCCGCTGGTGCTCGGGTCGTGGTGGGCTTTTTTGCCGGTGCTGGTGATGGATGTAGCGTTCGTCGTGCGCACGTACCACGAAGACCGCACGCTGCACGACGAACTGCCGGGATATCGAGAATACGCGCAGAAAACGCGCTATCGACTATTACCAGGAGTGTGGTAATGGGTTGGACGCTCGAGCCTATGGTGGCGGCATTGCGTCTTCGAGCGCAATCGTCAAATTGTACAGTTTGCCCGTGTACCCGAACGTCGAATTCGTCACCTTCACGAAGTGTTTGCCGGGCGCTGTAATCGGAGCGCTCTTCAAATCTTCGTGGTAGTCGCCATCCGAGCTGGGCCCACCGAGCGACGTCGTGCAATTCGATGCGAACACTTCCACGACGGTGTCCGTTTGCGCATCACCGGGAGACGTTATCACGCGAACGATCTTGCCTTCATTTCCGGGGTCGACGTCGAAGGAGAGCCAATCCACGTCGTCGGGGCTCGACAGGAACAGGTTTTTGATGTCCGCCGGCAACGCTCCTGCAGCTTGGGCCGTCGCGCATGTATTGTTGGGCTCGACGTCGGCCGTCACGACCTTTTCGGCTTTCACGGTCGCGAAATACCCGGTTGTGCCCGAATTATCCCAATAGATGAAGTAGAACGGATCCGTATTCGTCGCCAGAACCGTTGGAGCTCCACTGAAGTCCATGAGCTCGGTGAATTTGCCGCTCTTCGGCAATACGGCGAGGTTGGGATTGGCATCTTGCGACGACGCCGAAGCGGTCACCTGATAGAGTCCCGGGCCAGAGGGCGTGAACGAATACAAGAGCGTACCGAGCGGCGTGTCGATGTTGCCCTTGACCGATGCGCCTTCCATGAGCACGTCGGGCATTCGTGCGGCAATGTCGAGCCCACCCGGAGCGGGCGAAGCCAATGTATCGCCGAGCGGGCCGCTATGCACGGTCAGATCGCCTTTGCCCGCGGGCGTGTCGACATCCACCAAAACGAGCAGGTCGGTGGAATACATGTCCACGGATTCGACCTGCGCATTGATGCCTGGCGAGCCGGCGACGTTGATGTTGGTGTACTCGAATGGTTCGAAAAACCCATCGCCCGTCGATGTGGTATCGAACGGTGTGGATAGATCGAGCTGCCGTGCTTTCGTTACGAGAATGGAGCCTTGGGCGGACGACCCGACCACCGTCAAATCGAGCGGCGTTTCGATTTTGAATGCGCCCGCGTACGTCACGGTGCCCGCCGCATCGACGACCTGCACGTCGCGCGGACCCGTTGCAGCATCCTCGCCAACTTCGATGGTTGCAACAATCGCCGTGGGGCTCGCAATTTTTTGATTGAGCACGGTGACGCCCGCGCCGAATTCGACTTTCGTTGCATCCGACCAATTGGTGTTGAAACCACTGATCGTCACGTCAATCATCCGCGCCAAAAACACTTTGCTCGGAATGACGGCGTTGATGCTCGCATCGGCACTCGGCCCTTCCACGCCCGGAGGGCCCGCGGGACCTTGTTCACCCGTACAGCCCATCGAAACGATGGCAGCAAGGGGCACGGCAAGCAGCGCGAATCGGTGTCTCATGAAAAGCTCCTCGTCTGAAGGATTACCCAGCCGTCGATCATCGTCGAGCCAAGCGACGGCCGCAAGAGAAAAGTGAAGCTTTGGAGGAAGGTCGCGCAAAGCGGCGTCAAAAGCATTTCCTCACGAGCAAACCTTTTCGGCAAAGCGCGAAAACTTTGCGTCAATGGCAGCAGCGCCCCCAACGCGCCTCGATGCGGGCTTCACAACGGGGAGATGTCGATGTACACTCCTGCGACCAGGAGGTTTTCGTCCTATGCTTCGTCATGGTTTTCTTTTCTTGACCGCGCTTGCTCTCGCAGCGTGCTCGTCCGGCACGACCGGCGGCGGCTCGGGAGGCTCTGCAGGAAATGGTGGGTCTGCTGGTAGCGGCGGCACCGCCGGTAGCGGCGGAGCCGGTGGCAGCGGCGGGGCCGCGGGAAGCGGCGGAATGGCTGGCGGCGGTGGAGTTGGCGGCGGCAACGTGAATGACATCAACACGTGCGAAGATTTGCTCGTCGCATACAACAATGAATTGCAGGCGATCCAAAGTTGCACGATGGATGCCGAATGCGGCTTGGAGCTTCAAGGCACGAGTTGCGGGTGCACGCGTAATCTGGTGGCGCGCAAAGACGCCGATACGAAGCATTATTACGATTTGCTGAAGCGTGGCCAGGAGCTCATGTGCGAGCTTGGAACGACGAGCACGTGCGATTGCCCGAATGCGAATGGATTCATATGCATGAGCGGCCGGTGCGCTTGGAATTACGTGCCTTGATTGAGGCCGGGCCAGGATTTGCACCCTCGCTTCGCGCGCGTGGGACGCGCGCTTCGCGAGGCTTGTTTACGATGGGGGGGTCCGCGGCTCGCCTCCCGGTGCTTTTGCTTCGCAAAAGCACGGCGAGGCGCGGACGCCCCCCATACCCCCCCCGGATCAAGTTGATCGCCTATCAAGCTCGTTTCGATATGCGCACGCCTCGTTGCCCAAGCGCATGCCGTAGGGCTGCTTCGAGCGTTGCGAAGGTGCGGAACGTCGACGTTTCGGTCGACCCCAAGTCCACGAGCGTCCGAGCGACTGCGGGTGAAATGCCCGAAACGAGGCAATCGCTGCCGAGAAGGGACGCGGCGCGAGCGATGTCGAGCAGATGATTCGCCGTTTCCGCATCGACGGTCGTGACGCCCGTCAAATCGAGAATGGCGAATTCAGCCTGCTTTTGCGTAATCGTGTCGAGCAACGTGGACATCATGCGCGCGGCCCGCTCGCGATCCACCATCCCAATGACGGGCAATGCCACCGTTTTTTCCCACACTTCGATGATCGGCGTCGACATGGCCGCCAGCGCCGCCTCGAGCAGCGCTGCCGCACGTTTTTGCTCGGTCACGTCACGCGCCGATGAAATGGCAATCTGCTTGCCCGCGTGTTCGAAGAGCACCGTCCGCACCTCGGCCGGAAACGTCGTCCCGTCCGAACGCCGAAACACTGCATCGAACGTCCGCGGCTCCCCCGCTTCGAGAAGCTCACCATCTCGCGCGATGTCTTCGGCCGTCACGCCTTGACGAATATCCGCCAAATTTTTCGCAATCAAATCTTCCGAAGGAACGAGCAATTCACGCCCCGCAGCTCGATTGCATTCGAGAATCGTCCCGTCTCTTTCGTGCACGAAAAGCATGTCCGCCGCATGTTCCACGAGCAATCGAAAACGAGCGTCGCTCTCGGCCGCCACCTTTGCCGAGCGCATTCGTTCGATTTCGGCTGCGACGCGACCTGCAAATAACCGCAGCGAAAGCGCTCGCTCTTCGACGGCGTCCATGGGACGTGAATGCGCAATCGTCATGACCCCGATGGTTTTACCTCGGGAATCGAGCACCGGAACGGCAATGACGCTTTGCGTTTTCTCCATCGTTGGATTTCCAGGAAAAACATCACTCGAGCCGCGAGGAATTTGGCAGATCTCGCCGCGCGCAACGATCCCGCAGGGCGTGTTTTCAACCGGATAACGAATGCCCTCGACATGGTTCGTCCCGTCCCACATCGACAACAATCGTGCATGCGTTGGTGGATCCTCGTATTCGCTTGCAAACACCATGTCGACTTGCATTGCGAGCGCCGTTTGTCGCGTCACGGCGTGAAAAAGCGACGAGCCTTCGAGAAGTGACGCTGAAGAATCGATCCCCATCGCGAGGAGCGATTCGGCACGCATTCTGGCCATCGCACGCGATGCAGCACGGCTGGCAGACTGGAGCACGGCCAAGATTTGTCCGTGGTTCGATTCGAGCATGGGTTTGTCGTCGACGACGCATATGCTCCCCAAAATCGCACCGACCTCGTCCCTTACCGGCACGCCAAAATAGCTCTCCGCATGAATCGCTTCGAGCATTGCGACGTTCGGGAAAACCTCACGCAAACCGCGTGCATACGTGACCACCTCGCCATACATGACGTTTTGACACGGCATACCCGCCACATCGTAAGCGAATGGCTCGAGCGCGTGCCCATCCACCCACCCCGCAAGCACCTCGGCACGCGTCACGGGCCAATCAACACCACGCGTCACCATGACTTGTCGCGGCCCGAGCGCATCCAAGACGCCCCGCACCACATTCTGAAAGAGCACATCGCGCGATACGTGTCCCGTAGCCGTATCACCTACCCATAAGACTCGACGCCCAACACAATGAAAAAGTTCGTCCGAGGGTGTACCGTTTGCTTCCAGGGCATGTTCCGTTTCATCTTGGTTGCGCACCATCACGTGAAATCGCGCGCGCTGCCCCGTTCGCGCTGCCGCCATCGCCGACTGAAGCGATTGTTGCGATTGTTCCGTGACGAACGAGGCAAACGGCGTCCCCAGCATCTCTTCGAGGTTACGCCCTACAAGGCGAAGGAACGCCGGATTTGCCGCAACCAACGTGCCCCCTTGTGATGCCAGCGACAACGAGAAGAGCGGCTCTCGAGAATCGTTGAAAAATGCGTCCGCGGAGAAAGCCATTCGCGCATCATGCACGAATGTCCAGGCTCTGACAAGACGGAATTTTGACGCTCAAGTCTCGAGGCGCGGATCGAATGCTCGGGCAATCAGAGGGTAGACATGCTCGGCCGCCTGCTCGCCGATGAGACAATCGAGGTGCCCGTAATCGGGGATCACGTGTCTTCGATAATACGCGGCTCCATTTTCCTGGACCAGCCGGTCATAACTTTGGTCCGTGCTTTCCGGGCAAAACGTGCGGTTTTTTTCGCCCGATAGCAGACACATCGGAAGCGCCAATCGATCGAAATGGTACTGATCTTCCTTTGTGAGAATGCAGGACGCACGCGTTTTCTCCGCTATATCGAGCAGAAATGCGGCAGCCACGTCGGGAATCAGATCACCGGCGAGCGCATGCGTTTCGGCATTGATGCGATCATGGTGGAGCAAATCGCCGAACACCGCGCTGTGCCGACGACAACTGACGTTGTCGCAATCATAAGATTTCGGCACGACGGCCGCGAGCCCGGTAATGGCAAGATCCGCACGCGAATGCGTAATCTCACCTGGCTTGAAATGGATGATCTGCTCTTCGGGAAACCATTTGTCGAGATGAAGCTCGGCCTTCAAACGTCCAATGATCGGGAGCTCGAAGTCGAACGCCACCTGACTCAAAATCGCCGACGAAAGATGGCCCTTCTCGACATGACCTCGAATGAGCGAAAGCACGAGCGCCGGGGCACTCAAACAATGCGCGAGCACACCCACGGAAGCGCCCGTACGAGCTCGTACCGCACCGACCGCCGCTGGCCAATCGTATGTCGCCACATCGTCGAGCGTGTAAGGACGCTCGTGCGCAGCCAAATACGGCGACGTGCGCCAATCGAAAAGCCACACATCGAACCCTTCGCGGTGCAAATATTCGGCAAGATTGCAGCGCACCGTATCAATACAAAATGACAGCCCCGTCATCGAAGTGCCCGGCGCTAAAAGCACTGGACCTCGATTTCCGCCCGGGACGTGATGAAGTCGCAAGGCAGCGCCGTCGGCGGCGGTGATGTCGACGATTTCAATCGGAGGAAGCTCGAGCGTGCGTCGAGCACCGAAGAGAGGAGCAAAAGAGGTGATTCTTTCCATGGCCAAACCGTGATCCGGCGGAACTGAAATGGCTTCGAACCAGAAGACACTGGCGGGCGCAAGCCGTCAAGCATGTCTTGTACAGAATCGTGCTCCGCTCTCATCAGGGTCCGCGTGCTGCAATCATCGTCGCAAGCCGGCGCGACGAACGCTCTTGCGCTCGGATGCAAGTTGTTGGACGATACTCGAGCTTTTCAACTCCTCCTACATCGAGGTTTCCATGCAACGAATTTCTCAACCCCTGACGCACCTTCGAGGCTCTTACGAAGTGATCGTCGTAGGGAGCGGTTATGGTGGAGGTATTGCAGCGAGCCGCTTCGCACGAGCAGGGCGCAAAGTGTGTGTGCTCGAACGCGGGCGCGAACATTTGCCTGGTGATTTCCCCGACACGGAAGTCGCAGCGCTTCGCGAATTTCAGATGAATGGCCCCATGCACGATTTCGGGTCGAAAACCGGGCTTTATGAATTGCACGTCGACAAAGACATTACGGTCGTGAAGGGTTGTGGGCTCGGCGGAACGTCGCTCATCAATGCGAACGTGGCCTTGCGAGCGGATCCGCGCGTATTCGAGGATTTGCGGTGGCCGGCGGAGTTTCGTGCGGACATTCGTGGAGGTCTCGAGGAGGGTTACGAGCGTGCCGAAGCGATGCTCCAGCCACGGACCTATCCGCGCACTCGTCCGGAGCTCAAAAAGGTATCGCATTTGCGCGGCTGCGCTGAACACTTGGGCGAAAAGTTCCATTTGACGCCCATCAACGTCACGTTCGAGTCGGGCATGAACCATGTGGGGATTGAACAAAAGGCGTGCAACGATTGCGGCGATTGCGCCACCGGATGCAATCACGGCGCGAAAAACACCACGCGAATGAATTACCTGCCGGATGCATGGAATCACGGCGCCGAGATTTTTTGCGAAGTGGACGTCGTATCCATTCGCCGCGTAGGCGACCGCTGGCTCGTCATCGTGCGGCCATTGGAAGTCGGGCGCGAGCTTTTCGATGCCCCGGCCATTCATATTTTCGCCGATATCGTGGTGCTCGGCGCCGGGACGCTCGGTTCGACCGAAATCCTCCTCCGCTCGGCCGAAGCGGGTCTTTCCGTATCGCGTCTTTTGGGCGAGCGATTCACCGGCAATGGCGACGTCCTGGGCTTCAGCTACAATGGTGAAGTCGCCATCCATGCAACCGGCTACGGCGATCATGACCCGTCGGGCCACGAACCCGTCGGTCCCTGCATTACGTCATTCATCGATGCGCGCGACGGCCGGCCGCTTGCCGACGGCATGATTGCGGAGGACGGTACGGTGCCGGGCGCCATTGGATCGTTTACGGCAAGAATCCTCGCGACCGAAGCGCTCGTGCAGGGCAAAACATCGAGCGGCGATTTCGGTACCACCGTAAAACGCGAAGCCCGAGAGCTCGAAACCACCGTTCGAGGACCGCAGCATGGCGCGATGAATCATACGCAAACGTTCCTCGTCATGGCGCACGACGGCGACAATGGACACATGCAGCTCGAAAGTGGCCGCCTGCGTATTCATTGGCCCGGTGTCGGAAAGCGACCCATCATCGAAAAAGCCAATGACATGCTGGCGAAAGCCACCGAAACGACGCGAGGAATCTACCTTCGGAATCCAATCTGGAACAAACTTTTCGGTCAACCGCTCATCACCGTTCACCCTCTCGGCGGATGCTGCATGGGCGACAATGCGCAAACGGGCGTCGTCGACCACAAGGGCCAGGTTTTTGATGGCAATGGCGCCACGACGGTGCACCCCGGCCTTTACGTGATGGATGGTTCGATTATTCCCACGTCCGTGGGCGTCAATCCATTGCTAACGATATCGGCGGTCGCCGAACGATGCGCGGATCTCGCCATTCGCCAGCACGGCTTTTCCGCATCGTACGAATTGCCGTCGCGCCCGCGGGAAGACGTCCCACCGCCCAAGGTCGGCGTACGTTTCACCGAAACCATGAAGGGACATTTCAGCAAAGGAACCCTCGATTACAAGGCCGCGGACGAAGCAGGCAAATTGGACGGCCACGCAATGCGGTTCGTCCTGACAATCCAGGCGGACGATCTCGAAGCGCTCCTGGTGAACGAGCACTACCAATCGAACATGGTGGGCAGCGTCGAAGCCGATATGCTATCGCCCGAACCGCTCACGGTCACGGATGGTAAGTTTACGCTGTTCGTGCGGAATCCCGAACAACCCGGCGTAAAAAACATGATTTACCGCATGGGCCTCTCTGCGCGCGACGGGACGGAGTACTGGTTCGAAGGCTTCAAGGTGATTCGAGACGATCCGGGAATCGACATCTGGCCGGACACGACGACGCTCTACGTGACGGTTTGGCAGGGAAGAAGCAATGCGGGGCCGCTCGTGGGACGCGGTATTCTCTACATTGCTCCCGAAGACTTCATCAAACAGCTCACGACGACGAAAATCACGAATGCGCCCAGCAAAGTCACCGAAGCCAAGGACCTTGTGCGTTTCGGCATGCATTTCATGGGCGAGCTTTGGAAGACCTACGGGCTGCACCTGGTGCGCGAAGCGATTTGATGGCGGGCCATACGCTCGCTTCGCGATGCGATGCCTTGTTTACGATGGGGGGGCCGAGGCTCGGCCCCCCCAAACCCCCCGATTTGCCCTGCCATCTTGCTCTAGCACCTGCGACGACGTGCGCGACGAGCTAGCGCCAGCGCAAATCCGATTACGAGCGCTGCGCCTGCGTTTGCGGGACCATTCCCAGAGGCTCGGCAACCGCCAAACGAGAGGGGTTCGTCATCAAAAACCGATTCGTCGACGGAAACGCCAACGACGTGCCCGCTCTTGTTGATTTTCGCGTTGAACGTCGATTGCGCCGAATTTCCCGCAGAGTCGAGCACGTCCACGCGGATGCCTACGTTCTTGCCCCACAATTCGACGGGAACCACAAAGGCTGGCTCGATTTCGGCCGACGGGCCGTCGAGCAGCGCTTCACCCGCCACGAGCAAAGGACTTTCAGCATTTTCCGCGTCGCGCATCCAAACGATGAAGTGATCGAGCGCCAGGTCGTCTTGCGCCTTCATCGATACCACCACGGTATCGTCGTGCGCCGTTGCAGTCGCCGTCAGCGTAGGCGCATTCCGATCTTCCACGACGATGGTTTCGGAGAATGCTTCGGGGCTCGAGCCAGCAGGCCCTTTTGCGCGCACCGCAATGCGATACGGACGCGATGCGAGCACGCCGTCGAGATTCACCGTGACCTGATTGGTCGCAACATCCCGGTGAGCCGGTGACCACAAAGCTTCGTTTTCAGGACCCACGAGCGCATATTCATACGAAGTCGCTCCCGAAACTTGCCCGAATGAAATGGTGACGTCTTGTCCAGGGGAAATGACGATGGGAGCATTCCCGTTTTTCGGCCCCACGAACGTAATCCCGTCCGTCGGCGAGAGGCGCGGCACATCGATGTTGACGATGTACCCATCCGCGACGCTCACGACGATTTCATCACCCGCATCGCCATCCGTGTCGCCGACGATAGGCTCGGATACCGACCCGCCGAGGAATTTGCTCCAGCGCAAATCGAGCGTGCAGGCATCGACCGCATAAAGGTAGCCATCGCTGGATCCAACGAGCACGGCGCCATTGCCTTGTCCAAGTTTTGCTACCGATGTCGCATTGGACAGAACGCCAGGTTGCTTACCGGCAAGCGTAGCGAGCGCAATCGATGAATACGCGACACCACCAGCGAGCGCCCGCTCCGCAACGAGCGCTCCGGTCGCGCCATCGTAGGCTCGCAGCGTCGGAGATAGAACGGATGGAGTGACAAACCGCGTTGCCGCGCCGCAAAGCACGCGCGCACCACCCATTCCATTGACGGGTTCCGCAGAGGGCGATTGCCATACCTTTTTCAACGATGCATCGAGCAGCTTGGGCGGGAGTCCGCCACCTTGAAGGAGAAGCGCCTTTTCGCCATCAGGAGCGAACGATGCCGCCATCGGCAACGAATACCCCATACCTTCGCCCGCAACCGTCTTCACGTCGCCAGTCTTCGCATCGCGACGATTCAACCCATCGTTCATCGAATACCATTCGTCCGTGCCGTCTTCGTCGAGGTCCGCGACGCTCGAAGCAAAGAAACCTCCGTATGGCAATGGTTTCCCTTGCCAAACCAGCGCATTCTTCGAGAAGTCGACCGCTTTCTGCACGACCTGCACGCCCTCGACGCGCCAATCGATCCCCACGAGCGGAACGCTGGTACTGGCAATCGAAAGCGGCAAAGGCGTTGCGTGAGGTGCTCCAAGGCCGAGGTCCACTTCGTTCAAAACGACGCCCGTCGAAGAACGACGCGCAACGAGCGATTGGCCATCCACGCCCACGACGACATGACCGAACGCCCCCAAATCGAGGATGCTCGGAGCGCCCATTCGCGCCGCTATCCACCGCGGCAGCGGCGGCAGAATGAGCGACGCGAATCGAGCATCGCCTACGTACAAACCAATGGGAGAACCCGGAAGCACGACGAATGGCCCTTCTTCATCACGACCAATCAGCGGCCCACCCCTTGCGCCCGTATTCGGCTGCATTGCCCCGCCAATGATCGAACCCGTTGCTTTGCCGCCGGCAAATACGATTCCGTTCGTTCCTTGAAACGATTGGCTGAGCAGAATCACGGTCCCTGCCGTCGTACCAATGGCGATTTGTGGATACGGTCGCGTCGCCCCACCCGCCGGTATGACGCCCGTGATTTCACCGACGAGCGGCACGTGTTTCCCTACGTCGTCCACACCCGCAGAGCTGAGCGCCAAACCTCGAATATCGAGAAAACTGCCGACATCGGCGAGATCGGCATAAGGAATTTGCGAACTGGGTTTTCCCACGAGAAGCGCGGGACGCTTCCCTGGTCGCTCGAGCACCCCGAGGCGAAATTCGAGTTGTCCGCTTCTTTGCGCATTTTTGTCTGGCATCCGGTGCACGCGCACGTCAGGAATCGGCCCCGCCAGCGCCACGAATTGCCCCGCGTCGAGCTTATGTATCGACAAACCATTCTGCGATGCGAGCACGACTTCGGCGCCGGGCAATCCATCGAGGTTCGCGGCGCCCTCGAAACGAGCACCCGTCAACGTGGTCACGGACGTACCGCTCGGGCCGCTCAGGATCTCCGTCGTGAAAACGCCGTTCGAAGCATTTCGATGCGAAAAGATGACCTCGTCGATGCCATTGCCGTCCAAATCCGACACGACGTCCACTTGAGCCACCATGCTCTCGTCGTATCCATCCGCAACTCGGCGGTAAAGCAGCGTATTCGTGCCGGTCTTTGGATTCAGCCGAAAAACCGTGATGCCCGCCGGCCCGGCGCTCGTTGCAACTTGACCCGATGGCTGCACGATCACGAGCTCTTTCCCGGGCAAACCGTCGATTTCGGCAGCAAGCACGCGAGCATGGGGGAATGGGTTTTTGTCTTGCGACGGAAGAGCAAGCGTTGCAATGGGCGAACCATCCGAACCCCGAACGACGAGCACTTTGTCGGACGAGGTCAAAACCACTTCCGCCAATCCATCTTCATCGAGGTCGACGATGGCATCGCTGCCCGAATTGACGGGCGATGGTGACGCATTCAGAGCGCGTTCCCAAAGCGTCTTCGGGGCCGCGAAACCGGACGCAAACGAATATGCGCCGGCGCTCATGGTGCCTTGTTTCGCACATGTCGTACATTCGTCGACGTACACGTCGGGCAGCCCATTACCATCGAGATCGACGACGCGAACCGCCGCGGGCGTTCGAAATGCATCGGGCGCCGAGCTCCACAGAAGCGCTCCGGTTTTACCATCCAAAACATGAGCACGTGTCTCCGCGCGCACGATGACTTCGAGGTTGTCGTCTCCATCCAGGTCCGCAATGGCTTCGACCGCACCCACGCCGAGCATATCGCTCTTCCAAAGCGTCGCTTGCGTCATTGCGTTTTTCACGATGAACCGCCCGCCGACCGCGGCCACCATCGTCGATTGGTCGCCAATGCCGAATTGCACCGTTTGCGCCACCGGACGTCCGCCCATGTACGCCCTCCACGTCACGAAAGGCTGATCCACGGGAACCGTCCCCGCAGAAGCCCCCGTGCGAGCCGCGTCATGACGCGTTATCGGCCACGTATCCGCGCGCGCGACGCTCGCATCGACGATTCCCACTGCCGCCGCGACCAAACCCAGCACAGTTCCCATCGATCTCATGATGTCCCTCCGCAAAACAGAACACACCGGCCGCCTTCGTTGCCCACCTTGCACAAGATATTCATTCAAAACACATTTTCTACCATCCTAGCACAAGAACGCTACCCAATTGTGCACAGACCCACACCGACCACGTGCTCCACGCAACAATTTATCAATTCTCGACGCCCGAACAAAAAGATCCTAAGAAAATTTCTTCGCCTCCGTTGATGGGAGCAACGAGACAGAGCCGCATGTCGAATGGCACGACGCATCATTGGGTCATGGTCGCCCTCGAGCGATACGAGCAGCCGCTTTTGCGTTATGCGTCGGCGATCGTGGGGCAAAGCTTGGCAAACGACGTAGTTCAGGACACGTTTTTGCGCCTTTGCAAGCAAGAGCGCAGCGAGGTCGAGCCTCATTTGCGCGCCTGGCTGTTCAAGGTGTGTCGGAATCGGGCATTCGACATGCGGCGGGACAAACGCCACACCGAATCGGTGGCGGAAATGGATGATGTCATGCAAACCGATCAATCTCTCCCATCGGATGCATTCGAGCGTAAAGAAGCAATGCAGCGTGTGATGGGCGCGCTCGATACGCTTCCCGAAAAGCAGCGCGAGGCTGTGCTATTGAAGTTCAGCGGGGATCTCAGTTATCAAGAAATCGCGGATGTGCTGGGCACGAGTGTTTCCAACGTGGGGGTGCTTTTGCACACGGCATTGAAGAGTTTGCGTCAAAGCATCGACAAGAAGGACAAGAGCGCTGGAGGGAACATCCGATGACGATCTCGAAAGACGATCCGCGCCTGATTGCCCTTGCGCTCGATGAATTGCCTCCCGAGGAAAAGCAAGCGTTGCTCGACGAAATCGGGGACGATACGGACATTTTGCAGGAAATCGAAGACTTGCGTAATGTCGCAGGGCTGCTTCGCGAGGGGCTTGCGGAAAAAAGCGCGAAGGAGCTGCCTGAGGCCAAGAAAAAGACCATCGAGGACGCAGTCGCTCAGGACAAACCCATTGCGATGCTCCGTCGCCGAAAGGTATTGCGAACCGTTTGGTATCCGACGACCGCGGCCCTGGCAATGGCAGCGGCGGCAACGCTGTTCGTGTTCCCGCAATACAAGCAGAGCCGCGAGAGGACCGAAGCGATGGAGGCGGAGCGACGCGAGAAGGAAGCTGAGCTCGAGCGTCTATGGAACAGTAAGCTGCAGCAAAAGACGATTGTCAAAGCAAAAGATGACGGCGAACGGGAACCACTGCTCGACCAGATAAAAGAGCGGGCTCGACGTCGAATTGACAGCAAAGCGAGCTCAGCATTAAAAGCTGCTTCTGATGTCCCGCCGGCGTTCAATACGGAATCGTATGCGCCGATCGATGAAAATCCATTCATCGACGTGGCAACGGATCCGCGGTCGACATTTTCGATCGACGTGGATACGGCGTCGTATTCGATCATGCGACGCTACATCGAGCGATCGCAAAGGCCGCCCAAAGGTGCCGTACGCATCGAAGAGCTCATCAATTATTTTCCGTACGACGACGCGGTACCGGTCGGGGACGCTCCGTTTGCCGTGCGTACGGATGTCACGTCCGCGCCCTGGACGCCTGCAAATAGGCTCGTGCGGATATCGCTCAAAGGAAAGTCGATTGACCGAGCAAGCCGCGCAGGCACGAATCTGGTATTTTTGATCGACGTGTCGGGGTCGATGGAGTCTGCGAACAAATTGCCACTATTGAAACGTTCGCTGGGACTGCTCGTCAACCAGCTCGATGCGCGGGATCGCGTATCGATCGTGGTATATGCGGGCGCATCGGGGCTCGTTTTGCCGCCGACATCGGGCGCGGACAAACGTACGATCATGAATGCGCTCGACAATCTCAATGCGGGCGGATCGACCAATGGAGGTGAAGGCATCGAGCTTGCGTATGCGCAGGCGACGCGCAACTTCATCGAAGGCGGCACGAATCGCGTCATTCTGGCGACGGACGGCGACTTCAACGTGGGCGTCACGGATCGCTCGAGTTTGGTGGACCTCATCGCCCAAAAAGCCAAGTCGGGGGTTTTTCTGAGCGTCCTCGGGTTTGGAATGGGCAACTACAAGGACGATACGCTCGAGTCGCTCGCGCAACGAGGCAATGGCAACTATGCCTACGTGGACGACATGAGCGAAGCGCGCAAAGTGTTGGTCGAGCAGGTGATGGGGACACTGGTGACGATTGCAAAGGACGTGAAGATTCAAGTGGAATGGAATCCGCGCCTCGTACAGTCGTTTCGGCTGATTGGCTATGAAAATAGAATGCTCGCGCATCGGGATTTCAATGACGATCGCAAGGATGCGGGAGACATTGGAGCAGGGCATTCGGTGACGGCGCTTTACGAAGTGGTTATTGCGGGCGCGAAGCAGGACAAACCGGGCACGGATCCGCTGAAGTACCAATCACCGGGCCAGGTCACGGACGCAGGGCAATCGAATGAACTGGTGACGGTAAAACTTCGTTACAAGGAGCCGAATGGAGCGACGAGCCGCTTGCTCGAGGTGACTGCAATCGATAAGGGGAAAACCTTTGCGGAAGCGAGCACGGATTTTCGATTTGCGGCATCCGTCGCGGCATTCGGGATGATTCTGCGAAGCTCGCCGCATAAAGGCAATGCGACGATGTCGCAGGTGGTTTCGCTGGCGGAAGGATCGCTCGGCGAAGATCCCGGTGGACATAGGCGCGCATTCGTGGAGCTCGTGCGAGCTGCTGCGAAGTTGCCCGAACGTTCGAATGGCGAAAGGGATACGCAAGTGCGATCGCCGTCGAGATGTGATCCGGCGGATCCGTTGTGTACGGATCTATGAGGCATCATCGGAATTCGCGCCTCACCGCGTAAACGTAATCTCTTACGGACAGGGAAAGAGCGCGTCGATCGCCCCAATGAGTCTTTCCTTGTCGACCGGATCGGGGCGGCGCTTCGATACTTCTTCAATGAAAATGGCAGCTTGAGCGGGGTCGCGTACTTGCGCTTCCCGCATGAGCACGCCTCCGAGGATTTCCACGGTCTCCCATGCGGGTTCGCATTCGATCACCTGCACTCGTTGACGCAAAATCAGCGCCATGCCGCGAATCAATGCGCGATCGAGCTGCGCTCGTGCACGCTCGTGCATGACCGGATCCATCGATACACCGGATGGATTGTCGAGGTCCCGCCAGCAGCGCACGGCGAGAAGGCCATCCCAAATGCGATCGTGCGCTTCCTGGCTACGCGCTTGAATGTATTTCGCGAGCCCCATTGGATTTTCACGCGGCTCGCCGGCTGTATACTTGGCCCACATCGAATCCGTGTCGAGCACGTTCATCGCGGCCGTCGTGGCTTCCTTGTAAATGGACGCGTATAGGAACCATAGCAGCGCAGCTTCGATACGAGCTGCATTGATCACGGGCTGATTACCTTTGATTCCCTCTTCGAACGCGAGGTTGAGTATGGGGCGGATGCGCACGGGACCCACGCAGCGGTCGGGGTATTGCGCTAGTTCATCGGGCGTCATGTCGCGGCACAGTTTGGGTGCGGGAGGATAATGTTCGTCTTCGCGACGAGCCACACGCGATTCGATCCCCTGCTCTTGCGAATAGATGACGCGAGCATCGAGAAATTCCTGTGGCGTGGGTGCTTTCAAACCGCCAAATCCGAGGATTTCGCCAATTTGTATGAATGCATTGACGCGCGCGATGCTGCTGATGTTTTGATCGAATCTGACGTATTCGTTGCCGTCGCTGATGCACGCTGGCCACGTGTCGTTCGCCGAAGCACTGTCGCGCGGCGTGTAATCGTCCGAAAGGGGTGCGCACATGGCGCCAGACATATCGGCGACGCCTTCATTTGCATCGCAAGTGACGACGTCAGCTCCGCCATTACCGCCTGTGCCGATGGGGTTTTTCACTTCGGGATCTTCAGCTTCGCAAGCGAAGCTCGACGCAGCAAGCACGGAGATGGAAACTGCACGAAGAACACGATGCCCAAGGTTTGTCATAATCCTGCCTCGACGTTTATGATGAAGCCTCGGCCCGGCCCGTTGACGGCCGAACCGTGGTAACGATACGCCACATCGCCGATGTTTTCTAGCACGGTCGTGACGACCAAGTTGCGACGCATTCGATAACCAGCTCGCATGTCGACCACCGCAAATCCCGGCGTACCGCCCTCCGGAATACGTGCATCGGTGAAATCGGTCGGAGCAAGCCGATCCTGAAGCGTCGCCCACCGTAATCCCATGCCGGCGTAAAACCCGACATCACTCATCCAGCGCACTTCGGCCGATCCATTGAGCGGAGGAATCCTCGATATGGGAATACGCGACTCGTACGACAAGCTTGGATCATCGGGCGGTGCTTGCGGATTGGGAGCGCTCCCATACGCGTAGGCCACGGTAGCTCGAGCATCGAAGCCACGAGGCAATCGTGCGCGTACGGATGCTTCGACGCCCGTGACGAACGAATTGCCAGGATTGTTGACGAGCTGAAAACGCGACCAGCTCGTATTGCACTGCGGCGTTGCAGGCGGACAATCCGCAATCGAACGAATGGATCGCGTAATGGCATCGCCAACCGTCGCATAATATCCCCACACTTCGGCAGTGATCCATTTGTCGGTGTAGCGACCACCCACGTCGACCGTGACGGCCTTTTCGGGTACGAGGCTAGCGTTTTCGAATTGAAACCCAGGCCCCGATTGCTGGCGGGACGTGAGGTCGTCCAAGTTTGGCGCTCGATAGGAACGATCGACGCTCGCAAGCAACGAAACGCTTTTCGTCGCGCGTACTTCGGCGCCAACATGACCCACCGCAATGGGCCACGCAGCCGACACGGGCCGCGTACCGGAAGCAGGATCGGCTGCAGCACGAGCATGCGCAAACGCACCGCGTCCACCAGCGCGCACGATGACGCGATCGAATAGAGTAAGCTCGCCTTCGACGAATGCACCCGCTTGCACGTATCGAGCTCCATCGATGTATTGACCACGAGAAAGTGCAATGACGGCGTCAATGTCGGTGAACGATGTCCATGCACGTGATGCCACAAGATCAACGTATGCATCGGTACCGCCGTCCACGCGGAGGTCGATTCCTTCACGCAGTTGTTTTTCATGGCCACTAAAATTCGCAGTGAGCCCGAATGTATCGACGGCATCGCGGCCAATGTTTTGCACGAACGATTCGGGCCTTTCGAGCGTGCGACGTTCGTGCTGTCGCTGATACGAAAGCGCGATGCGGCCGAATTTCGAAAAACGACCGAATGGACCTTCCAAGGTGACATACGCGAGCGAGCGAAATTGTTCATCGTAATTCAAACACTCGCTTCGGGGTGCATAAGGTGGCGGGCATTGATCCGTGCGCGGAGAATCGTATTGTCGATAAATGTACGTCGCTGCGACGATCCGCCTTCCCCCGGACAAACCGAAGACCAATCGAGCGTCTCCGGTGATTTCTCGAAATCCCGTGCCAAGCTGCGTGCGGCCGTCATCCTCGAAGACAGGGACGAGCGGTATTTGTCCCGTGCGCGGGCTACGTACGGGTCCACCACTTTCGAGGCGCCCGGTCACTCGACGACCAATACCCCCCAAAAATCTTATTTTTGACGCGATTTGTGTATCTATCTGAAAACGATGCGTAAATTCGCCATCGGCCGTCGCAAAACGTGTGGACGCTCGAGGGCGCATGACGAAACGGCGACCCGAAAAGTCGACCGTGGGTTCGATGGGGCGCGCATCGAGAACGCCGCCGATGGCGTCGGATCCATACCGCGTGGAGCCGCCTCCGCGCATCACGTCGATGTGATGGATCGTTTGGGCATCGAGCGTGAAAAAGTATTGATTGGGGCCTTGCCGGTAAAGGCTCGTGTTCATGCGAATGCCGTCGAAGAGCATGACGGTTTGCTGGCCCGTTCGTCCGCGAATGAATGCCGAACCTTGGCCATGAGCACTTTGTTGAACGAATACGCCGGGTTCGTACCGAAGCGCGTCGGGCGCGGAGCGAGGAAGCCGCTCGTCCATGTCTCGCCGGTCGACTTTGGAGCTCGGGCGCCCTTCGATTGCGGCGCGATCCGTCGGGCGCGCTTGCACCGTCACCTCGAGCGGCTTCCCATCGGAATTCTTTTGCGCCGCGTCTTGCGTCTCGTCTGCGGCACGAGCTTCGGGAAGCGCGAACGTTGAAGCAAAAAAAATCCCGGGGATGACCCTACGCACGGCCACAAGATGCAATGGCATGGCTCCAAGGGCAAGCAACAACTGACCCAAAGAATCGTATGTACAGCCGCATGAACTTGTGAAAGGATGCGCCATGCTGCCTCTTCCCGCAGACGACGCGGTTCTTCCAACTGTTCAGCAATTTCTCGTTCTTTTTTCGAACGCTCTGACGGCGCTCGGAGCGTCCCCCAAGCCGCACGAATTGGAACGTCCGGTGTTCGTGGTGCACGAAGCGCTCGCTGGACAAGCGCGCGAATTTCATAGCCACGAACACGTGCTTACGGTGACCCACGGTGCAAGTCCCATCGAGACGCTCGCGGGGATTTTTCATGACGTGGTGTATGTGCAGGTGGATCGCGGGTTTCCCGGTGCCATCGGCGAGCTCCTGCGGCCATTTCTCACGCCGGTCGACGGAGCGGGTTACCGCGTGTCGCTGGCGATCCTCGAAGACCCCGTGACCGCGATGGTGGCGCGCATCTTCGACCGCGCGCCGGGCGATGAATTGTCACCTTTTGCGGGATTGAACGAGCTTGCAAGTGCGCTCGTCGCGACGAAATGCTTGGCACCCCTTTTATCGAAATCGCAACTGGCACGCATTGCAGCAGGTATCGAAGCGACGATACCTTTTCGCGACAACAATACCTTGGAAGCCCTCGCGGCGCGGCTGCGCGATCTAAGCCTGCCCGACCTCGACGCCGCTGCCTGCGAAGATGCGGTACGCGTAGCGACGCGTCTTGGCAATCGCGACGTGGAAAACTTTGCCGAAGAGGACCCAGCGCGTTTTCTCGACAATACCTGGCGCCTCTTGCCCGAAACGAATCCGGCATTGGCAGCGCCGGGCGTGTATCGCACGGGTGAATATCGCATGGCCATCCAAAAAATGGAGGCCTTTTTATCGAAGCTCGATGCGGAACGCGTTTTTCACGTGTACCGAGGCGAACCTTCCCCGGAAGAACATGCACGTCGCATATCGCAAGCAAAACGCAACATCGACTTGGCCGTGCGCTATTTGCGCGCCAAGCTTTATACCATTGCGCTCGTGGAGGCGATTGCTCACGTCTCCGGAGGCGATGCGCCCATTGAATTTTTCTTGGGCGCCATTCCCGTGCCAGGCAGTCCGGTCAGGTCCGTGAATGCAGAATTGTATCTACCAAAAGTCGCGAAAAGCTCGGACGACATGGATCCCGTCATGCTGAGGCTGCTCGAAGAAGGACGACCCACGCCGCCCGAATTCGATTTGCCTGCGTCGCCTTACACGGCGTATCTTTATCGAGTTTTGGGGGAAAAAGCATTGATGGAGCGGATGGAGGCGTCACGTCCCTGGATGCGCGGCAGAATCACGGCGCAGGAATACCTTGCGTCGCAAGCCAGCCCGCCCGTGGCAGCTCTTGCACGAGCCATTGCGCCAGTGGCGATCACGCGGCGCGAAGTATTGGAAAAGCTGGCCGGTGAGCTTGCGTAGGGTGGCAACCGGCGAGAGCTCGGCGCGCTGATCGATCCGCTTGTGGGCAATGCCCCTTGTGCCCATTGCGACTCGCGTCTAAAAACGCAGCCATGATGCGAGGCGCTCTCAGCGATATCACCAAGGCCGTTGGCCACACTCCGATCGTCAAGTTGAACAAAGTCACCGAAGGGCTCGAGAGCGAGATCTACGTCAAGTGCGAGTACCTGAATCCGGGCGGTAGCCACAAAGATCGCGTCGCCATCAACATGCTGCGCGATGCCGAAGCCGCAGGCCTCAAGCCCGGCGGCACGATCGTGGAAGCAACGAGCGGCAACACGGGCGCAGCACTCGCGATGAACGCGGCCGTCCGCGGCTACAAGTGCGTGTTCGTCATGCCCGACAAGATGTCGCAGGAAAAAATCGACACGCTGCGCGCCTTCGGAGCCAAAGTCGTCGTTTGTCCAACCGCGGTCGAACCCGACGATCCTCGCAGCTACTACCAAGTCGCAAAACGTATCGCGGAAGAAACCCCAAACACGTTTTACGCCAACCAGTACCACAATCCTTCCAACCCGAACGCTCACTACCTTTCGACCGGCCCCGAGATTTGGGAGCAGTGCGGCGATGAAGTCGATGTGTTCGTCGCAGGCATGGGCACGGGCGGAACCATCAGCGGCACGGGAAGATACCTGCGCGAGAAAAAGCCTTCGATCAGGCTCGTGGGTGTCGATCCCGTCGGCTCACTTTATTACGACTTCGTAAAAACCGGGCGCATCACAAAACCCTTCAGCTACAAGGTCGAAGGCATCGGCGAAGACTTCTTCCCGAGCACGATGGACCTAAAGATCATCGACGAAGTCGTGCGCGTCGACGACAAGGAGTGCTTCCTCATGACGCGCGATCTCGTGCGTCTCGAAGGGCTTTTCGTCGGTGGATCGGGCGGCGCCGCAGTGTCCGGAGCGATCAAGTACGCGAGACACAGCGGACGCAAGGAGCGGATCTTGGTGCTCTTGCCCGATGCCGCGTCGAAGTATCTCGGCAAGATCTTCAACGACAACTGGATGCGCGAAAACGGCTTCCTCGAAGACGAGCATTCGCTTGGAACCGTGCGCGATCTGCTGAGCGGAAAGGCGCTCGGCGAGGTCGTTTCGGCGAGCCCGAAGGATTCCGTGGGCACGCTCATCAGCAAGCTGAAGACGTTCGGCATCAGTCAGATCCCCGTGGTCGATAGCGGGCAACTCTGCGGACTCGTTCACGAAGTCGACCTGCTCAGGTTCCTCGTCGAAGGCAAAGGCAACCTCGATTCGAGCATCCAGGGGCTCATCGAGAGCGAGTACGCGACGGTGACGGTCGACACGAAGGTGGAGCTTTTGAAGGGCGTTTTGAACGATGCGCGTGTGGCGATCGTGACAGACGGAACGCGTGTCGTCGGGATCATCTCGAAGATCGATCTCATCGACTTTTTGGCCAAGCGCGTGACGACCTGAGGCGACGATGATCCCGAGCATCGAAGCGGTGGAGGCGGCTCTTTCGGAGTTTGTCACGAAAGACGTACTGCTACGCAAAGAGCCCCTCGGTCGAGACGTGGATCTGTTCGATGCAGGCTTCGACTCGCTGTCCTTGTCGCGTGTCTTGGTGTTCGTCGAACAGCGGTTTGGAGCGGCGATCCCGGATCAGGACGTGGTGATCGACGAGATCGCGACGATCGCATCGATGGCTCGGTTCGTCCACGGCTACGTCGGCAAGACGCAGCGATGAGCGGACGGGACAAACCGTTTCGCCTCGAAGCGGGCTTGTTCGCAGGACATGGGGATCGGGTCGCGCTGTTTGGCAAGACAGACTCGATGACGTACCGCAAACTCGGCGAGCGTGCTCGATGTGTCGCGGACGCGCTGGAAACGCTGCGGATCGCGGCGGGTGAGCCTGTGGGGCTGGTGTCGGCGGGGCGGGCGCTGGACGAAGCCGTGGGGCTCGTGGGCATTGCGCTGCATGGAGCTGTCGTGGTGCCGCTCGATGCATCGGCGCCGGCGGCTCGATGGGGCGCGATCATGCGGGCAGGCGGCGTGCGTGTGGTTGTTCATGACGAACCTGCGCGAGCGCTCGTGGAGGCCGCGAGTGCACATGCGGGGCGGACGATCGCGCGCGTGTGTGTCGATGCGTCGGGGCGGATCGTGGACACGGCTCGAGGCGAAACGACTTCGACGAATGCTGCGATCGATCCGATGCTTGCTTGCATTTTGCACACGTCGGGCACGACGGGAGGACCGAAGCCGGTGCCGATCACGTGGGACGGCCTCGATGCGTTCACCGGATTCATGAACGATCTCGTTGGTTTGTCCGAGGGTGATCGGGTGCTGCGGGTGGCCGAGCTGGTGTTCGACTTGGCGTGGTTCGATCACGTTGCGACGTTCCGCGCAGGGGCGACGTTGTGCGTGATGTCGCGACGAGACTTGGCGACTGGGCGGTCGTTACGGGCCGCCATGACGACGCTCGAACCGACGGTGGTGTATGGCGTGCCGAGCATGTTCATGAAGCTTTCGGCGGCGTGTGGAGCGGGCGAACATCTGTATCCTGCGCCACGAGCGATTTTGTTTGCGGGTGAAGTATTTCCGCCGCGGGAGCTGGCGACGTTTGCGGCCAAGGTGCCGTCGAGTCGATTGTGGAATTTGTACGGGCCGACCGAGACGAACGTGTGCACGTATTACGAGGTCAACCGCGACAAACTCGACGGGGAGCAAGAGACGCCGATTGGAGTGGCTTGCCCGTATGCGCGATGCAAGCTGGTGGTGGAGGGGGATAGGACGCGCGATGTCGAGGGTGCGGGGATTGGCGAATTGGTTGTGGAGGGACGAACCACGGTGGGTGGTGGGCCGTACGCGACGGGGGATCGGGTCGAGCTCGAGGCGGACGGTTATTATTATTTTCGCGGTCGCATTGACCGGATGGTGAAGATTCGCGGGTATCGCGTGGAGCCTGGGGAAGTGGAAGCGGCGCTGGAAAGGCATTCTGCGGTGCGACAGGCGGCGGTCTTGGCGGTGGACGATCCGCGCATGGGAAAAACGTTGCGAGCGTTCGTCGCGGTACGTGAAGACGTGGACGAACGGGCATTGCGTGGTTTTTTGGCGGAGCTGTTGCCAGCGTACATGGTTCCGGAGCGAGTGGTCTGTCTGGACGAACTACCGCGCACGGTGACGGGCAAAACGGATTATGGGGCGCTGAGGAGCGTGGGGGCGAGGTAGAAGAACGCGACCGGCTCCGGATGTCCGTTATAGCAAGTTTGCCGCCGCGAGCGAATACGTTGGACCATCGGCGCCGATGGCTCCGCTCTTGCTGAGGAGACCCTTGACGAACAACGTGCCGGTATCGACGGCAGCGCAATCACGATACACGACGCTGTTGTCACGCGCATCGAGCAAGAGAGGCGTGACTTTTTCCGTGGCCATGTCGTACGCGAAGATGCCGTAGCTGCCATGGTAGACGACTTTGTTCTTGAATTTGCACCAGCCTCCATTGCCGTCCGGGTGATGAATTTGGGCAAACGTCTTGTTCATCGAGTAACCCGCTTTGATCTTGTCCGTGATGTCCTCGCGCGAGTCCGACGCCATATCGTACCGGAAAAACGTTTTTCCTTGTGAATAGACGGCGCCCCCTGCATAGAAGTTTGCACTCCCAACCTGCTGATCGTTCTTCACCCATTTCGCTTTGGCGTCTCCGAGGTCGGCCATCCAAATGCGAAACCCCTCGTCGAAGATGAGCGTCGTGCCGTCGACCGCAAAATCGTGGAATTCTCCCATCACATTGGGCGCGATGAGATCGTCGAGCGCCAAGATGGTCGTGGGGGTTCCTTGGCCCGGCGTCCATTTTTGCAGGACGTGTTTATTCGAATTGCCGTCGATCACCACCACGAAAAGCTCATTTCCCGTCACCGAATACGCCCACCACCGTTGGCCGAAGGGCGGCGCGGGGAGCGGCAATGTGCCGAGCAGTTTTTCAGGCGATCCTGCTTCATACACATTTGCCCCGTCGAGCTCGTTCATGGACGCGACCACGGCGGCCGACGCTTCATAATTGATCGTGTCGACCGGATTCGGCGTTCCGGGCCCCGTGAGATACACTTTGAACGTGTAATCGGTGCGAATTTTTTTGGAATCGTCGAAGCCGCGCAGAAGTGGATTGCCACCGCCGACTTCGACCCAATAAAGGGTATTTCCAGCCGCAAAAAAATCTTGCGCTGGCGTATCGACGAACACAGCGCGTTTGTCTTCGAGGCTCTTTTGGAGGTTGTCGTATTCGGCGATGTCTTCCTCTTGGGTTTGCTCGTCAGGGGCGCCTCCCGCACCACACGCGAAGAGCGTGCATGCAAACCCCAAAACCACGCCATGACGGACCATGTTCAACATCGGTGGGCTCCTTTCGAATATCATTCGAAGTAGCACGTCTCCCGCGAGACGGATGAACTTCTTCCAAGCCATGGTCATAGAATGTCCGAACGCCCTGCGCGTGCTTTTTTCTTTGCCAGAAGCTGCATTCTCAAACACCATACCGCTCCGCTTCCGCGATGTCACGCAAAGGTCCCGCTGTTCTGCTTGCATTCGTGCTGCTCGCTCTCGCGGCCGCTGGCATCGTGCTGGCTCGGCGATCGCCAGCGCCCATGCAAACGCCTCGAGCGCCGACCGCTGCGCCACCCTCCGAACCAGATGCACCTCGGCGCGCGTGGCCCACGCCGTTTTCCGTCAAAGTAAAAGATTTGCCTCCGCGCGAAGAACTACCTCCAGGTACGATACGAATTCTCGTCGTGGGTGATTCGGTCGCCAAGTTTTTGGGGCTGGCGATGCGCTACAGACAAGACGAAGCCCAAGCGTTCGTCGCGGAACGAGGTGTTGGGAATTGTTCCATGTTCGCGCCTGCGCCATACATCGAGAACGGCAAACGATTGATGAGCTCGAGTTGTTCCGAGGATTGGGCGAGCGACGTTGCCGAGCTTCGGCCGGACGTGACGTTGATCGTGATGGGCGGCGGATTTTTCAGCAAAGAAGCGTGCAGCGTTTCATTTCGCAATGCCTACGAAAAACGGCTTTTCGAGTTGACGCGGGCCATGGGCGCCCACGCGGGGCACATCGTAATCACGCGCGTCCCCTACCCCGTCAAACATTGGCGTCACAGCAACGTGCTCGCTCGGGTCGACTGTTTTAATGAAGTGCTCGTTGATAGCGCGCAAGAAGGCAAATACGACGTCTTGGATTTGATGAATCACGTGTGCCCGACTGTGGCGTGCAACCTAGAGAGCGAAGGAAAACCCATCAGGCCCGATGGTCTTCATTTCGATGGCGGGGGCGCGGAGGAGACGGCCAGGTGGGTGCTCGCCGAGCTGCGCAGAATGAATCAGCAAGCTCCTCGTCATTGACGCTCGCAAGGTTTCCGCCCCGCGCTCGGAGCCCGCGCTCTTGCGATCATCTATTTGGCGGATGAGTGTACGATACGTATCGTTACGTTCTAGTGGGGTTGAACGATAGATACAGGGAACACTTGGAGCGCGGTGTGTTCTGCGGCAAACGCGTGCCGTTTGTCACTCGTTCGACGAAATCGAAGAATGCGACACACCTGGTTATTGACTGTCGATGGTGCCAAACCATGCTGCCGATGAAGGGTTTTAGCGCCCCATCGACATCCACCACACACGTTTTGGTTACGACACGACAATCCATTCTTGTCTTTTCGCGATTCAATCAAAAGTTCGTCCGGGTAAAACATTCCGATGCGCAACAAATTCGTGCTGGAGATCGCCCGCGCGCTTGACACGCGAAATTCGTGCGCAGGGGATTGACGGAACGAAAATGGTTTGTCTTCATGAGGCGGCACGATTCGAGGTGCCCGGCCGGCAGCATGTAGCATCGTTTGGACGCGCCAAACCGGTGCTCGAAACGGGCCCCCTCGAACTTCTCGCTGGGCCAATGCGCCTGGGAGGTAGAAGGATGAGCGCTATTTCCTCGAAGACGAACGGATTCGTAAGCCAACTCGGTAAAACGGTTCCCTTCTTGCTCGTTGCGGTTCTTTCGGGATGCGTAGATTCGGGCAATTGGAGTGAAAACGTTGGCGAGACGGCAATGAGCTTCGAAGAGTTCGAGGCGCGGACATTCCGCGAGCCGGATACGGGAATCTATATTGTCGACGGGGATACCCCCATCGACGACATCAAGAAGCTCGAAGAGTTTTACGAACAGCACGTACGTCAGGGGGCGCTCATCGTGCATCGACCCGGAGGCCAAGATGCGAAATGGAACGACACGCAAAAGATGCAACTCACGTATTGCGTGAGTAATACGTTTGGCACGCGATACCAGGCCGCGGTCACGGCCATGGAACAAGCGACGGCGGCGTGGGAACAGGTGACGAACGTCAATTTCACGCACGTGACTGCGCAAGACTCGAATTGCACCGCGAGCAACCAGAACGTGCTCTTCGACGTGCGACCGACGAGCAGCGGCGGGTATCTCGCGCGGGCGTTCTTCCCCGGCGATTCGCGTTCCTCGCGAAACATCCTCATCAGTACGAGTGCGTTTCAATCGAATGGCAACCCGACGGTGACCGGCGTTTTGCGTCACGAGCTAGGCCATGTGCTCGGTTTCCGGCACGAGCACACGAGGCCTGAAGCTGGCACGTGCTTCGAGGACAACCAGTGGCGAGCGCTCACGCCTTACGATTCAAAATCCGTAATGCATTACCCTCAATGCAATGGCACGGGAGACAAGACGCTGAGCCTTACCCAAAAAGACATCGACGGCGCCGTGCTGTTGTACGGTGAGCCCGGAGGAGGTGGTGGTGGCGGCGGTGCTGGCGGTGCCGGTGGCGGTGGTGCTGGCGGTGCTGGCGGTGCCGGTGGCGGTGGTGCTGGCGGTGCCGGCGGTGGCCCGGGAGAGCCGGTCGAGGGTACGCCGATGACGGCCACGTGGAATGGAACCGTCCTGAAATACGAAATGGTGCAGCTCGAGCCAGTCGACGTGGTGGAAGGAACATCGTTCGAAGCCACGATGACGGGCAGCGGAGATCCCGACCTTTACGTGCGATTTGGCACGCAGCCGACGAAGTATGCGTGGCATTGCCGCCCGTACAAGACGGGGCCGAACGAGAAGTGCACATTGACGGTACCCACCGGCGTAAAGCAAGCGTTCATGATGGTTCGCGGGTACAAGTACGGTCAGTTCAACGTCACGGCGAACTACACGACTCCTTGAAAGCTCTCGGTCGAAGCCCGTTTTTCCGGCACTCGCGTTCCCCGAACTCGCCCGCTTCGCGGGCTCAAACAGCGGGGCCCCTCGCGAGCGCCGAAAAATTCGGGCTTCGACCTCGATACCAGTTCATCGCTTGCCCCATACCCCCCGAGAACAGACTGGAGCCAAGGGGTTAGAATCGTAGGGTCAACGGCCGCGAAGTACCGCGGCCGTTTGGCCGAATAGAACTTTGCGGGCCTCGTCGTCCATGGCGGTTTTGCGCGGTAATTCGCGCCCCACCGCTCGACCTCGCTCGACGGCTGGCCGAGCTGCAATGGCATCGAACCACCGTTTCAAATGCGGAAAATCGTCCATGTTCTGCCCTTGGGTTTTCCACGGTACGACCCACGGCCACGCAGCCATGTCCGCAATCGAATAATCACCTGCGAGGTATTCGCGATCGGTCAAACGTCGATCCATGACGCCGTAGAGACGATTCACTTCGTTCGTGTACCGGTCGATTCCATAAGGAATTTTTTCCGGTGCATACTCGCGAAAATGGTGGGCTTGTCCGGCCATGGGCCCAAGGCCCCCCATTTGCCACATGAGCCATTGGGTGACTTCGTACTTCCCGCGGGTATCCCGAGGCATGAATTGGCCGGTTTTTTCGGCGAGATAGAGGAGGATCGCGCCAGACTCGAATACGCTGATGGGCGCGCCCCCGCCGAGCGGTTCGTGGTCGACGATGGCCGGCATGCGGTTGTTCGGACTGATGGCGAGAAATTCAGGCTTGAACTGGTCACCTCGCCCGATGTCGACAGCAACCACCCGATAAGGCAGCGCCACTTCCTCGAGCATGATGGAAACTTTGCGCCCATTGGGTGTGGGCCAGTAGTAGAGATCGATCATCGTTGTGGTCCCTCGTCCGTTAGAATTCGCCCATGAGGCCAATGGCCGGATAGACGATGTTGCTGCCCAAATCGAAATTGGCAATGTTTTTCCCGAGCACAACGAGGTCGCCGTTCATGATGAGGCGCACGACCGTGAGCTCGAACGCGAGAAATACGTACTTGTACCCCACGGCGACGCCACCCTGCGCTCCCACGTAAAACCCATTGCCCCCAAACGACGCAAGCTCGGCCCGGCCCGCCGAAACGCCGGGAATGGGAAGAATGTCGAGCGTCAGCTCCGTACTGAACCGCGTGTACATGAACCGTGGTCCACCCCAAACGCGATACCAGTTGCCTCGCGTACCGAAGACGAGCGGCACGTCAATCTGAAAACGCGAGAAATCGTCGAGCTTCAGAATTGGATCGAACAGATCTCCAAGCGGTATCGGAAGCGCATAATAACCTAAGCCCAATCCCACCGTGGCGTCGATGTTGTGCTTGTCTTTCTGTAGAAATTGATAGCGTCCGCCAAGACGCAACTGATTCGTCGCGTACCGCAGCGACACCTCGAGGTTGTCGATGACCGTGAAACCAATGCCTACGTGAGGCGTCGCCGAGGGGGGATTGAGCACGGTTGCCGAGGCCGCTCGATAAAGCTGATTGACCTCGTCGTCCGTAAGCTCACGTTCACCGGCAGCATCAATGAGCGTGTCGGCAGCATCGATGGCGTCCGTGATGATGCCTGTGGGAATGGATACATCCATCCCGAATTCGGCTTGTGCGTGATGTTTGGGAGCCACGTGGGCCGGCTGCATGCTCGACAAGGCAGGAGCACAACCCGTTGCATGAAGTGCAAATAAAGTAAGGGGAATGGTAACGCTTCGAGCTTTCACGCTCATGACGCTACCACGGAAGCCAAGCCGGCTCCGAGGATCGATTTGGCTCCCTACGTCGGCTCAGCTCTTGACGACGACCGGCTCACGTTCGGCAAACATGGGGGCGAAAATACGCGACAGCGCGACGCCCGCAGCTTCGACCGGGGGCGGTTCATCACCCACCGCAGCAAGACGCAACGTGCGGCCATGAATGGGCACGTCGAATGCCATCAGCCCCTGGCCCTGCGTAAACTCGTCAATCATCGGCGCGATGCGCTCTTCGTTCTCGAACGCGCCAAGCGCCGCCAACCACTCGTGATCGTACCCCTTGCCAGCCCCCGAAACGAGCAGGCCCTCCTCCGTTGCAAGCGCCATGGCCTTCACCCGGCCTCGCTCGATTACCGCCTCGAGATACAAACTCGCGGCTTCCGAAACCATCTCACTGCGCCTTTTGCGTCGGTCGTTCGTCATGTAGGTGATCCTCCGCTCCCGTACGACACTAGGCTACCTGTGCGATGATGAAGGGCCAACAAATTTGTTCGAGATGGGATTACTGGCACAAGGAAGGCAGGCAACCTACGATGGTTTTTGCGTTTGCTCTCGATTGCCCGCCTCGAAACCCGAGTTCGGGGTTGGTCTTGGATGGGGCACGCGTGATGCGCCAATTCTCTGCGTCGGGACGCCGAGTCACGGAAGATGCTGCCTGAGAAGATCCCTGCGCTCATTGCTTCGCGCTATCGCGTGATCCAGCCGATTGGCGAGGGGAACATGGGCACCGTGTACCTGGTCGAACACGTGTACACGGGCGAAGAATTGGCGATGAAGGTGCTTCAGGCGCACGCGGGTGCGAATCCGAAGCTTGTCAAACGGTTCAAGCGCGAGGCGTGGTTACCCGCGCGAATTCGCAGCGACCACGTCGTTCGAGTGATCGACGCCGACGTATCCGCAGAGCTCGGAAATGCGCCGTTTTTGGTGATGGAGCTGCTGCGCGGTTCGGACCTCGAAGCGTACGTGCAGAGGCAAGGAGCGCTTCCGCCGAGTGAGGTGGTGGGCATTTACTGGCAGATCGCCGATGCATTGAGCAAGGCGCACGCTCTGGGCATCACGCATCGAGATCTGAAGCCCGAGAACATTTTTTTGCACGAGCATTTCGACGGGCGAGTCATCGTCAAACTGCTCGATTTCGGCATCTCCAAGATGGCCGGCGAAGGGCTTGGAAACATCGCCGACGCGGGGCTCACGCGCACGGGCGCAGTGCTCGGGACGCCGCTCTACATGCCGCCCGAACAAGCCACGGGAGACACGCCACGAATTGGTCCGAGCTCGGATCTTTGGGCGCTCGGCCTCATCGCGTACCGACTGCTGACAGGAGCGATTTATTGGAAATCGCTCACGATGGCCGAGCTGCTCGTCGAGATTTTATCGAAGCCGATGCCTCCGCCGTCGGAGCGCAATTCGCTGATCACGCCGGCGTTCGATGCATGGTTTTTCCAGGCGTGCGACCGGGATCCGACGAAGCGATTCGCGTCGGTGTGGGACTTGGTCAAGGCCCTTGCGCGGACGCTCGGAATTGGACCGCCCGTCGACGAAGCCACAGTCCCGCGGATGGTTTTCCCTACGGAACCGGCCCTGCAAATCGAAGAGGTGCCTCCTACGGAAAACGCGAATGCCGCGCCGATGCAGGTGCCGGCCGCGCCCGACAGTGCGCCTCCCGCAACGATGCCCTCGCATGCGGTGCCGCGCTCGGAACGAGAACGCACGCACACGCGCCCGTCGTCTCGGCAACGGCACAACGTCCAGTTGCAGGATCGAGAGTCGAAGGTGCCCTCGGCTGTGCCCCTGCCCCCTCCGCGTTCGTCGGAGCCATCGGAGGCAGCGGGCGCAACGCTTTTGCGCGCGGGCAACGAGACGCTCTTGCCGGAAGCCGAAAGGCGTCAGCTCACGATCGTCGCATGGGATGTGCTCGCAGCGTACGAGCCCTCGACGAACATCGACCGCGACAAACTCGAGCGTTTGACGAGCGAGTACAAGGACATGTTCGTCCAGGTCATCGCGCGGCATCGTGGGCAAACGGCGGCACCGCTAGGCGAAGGACAACTGGCCTACTTTGGTTATCCGATCGCGCGCGAGGACGACGCGAGACGAGCGGTAGCGGCTGCCCTCGAGCTCATCGAGACGGCAGAAAAGCTCAACACGCGGCAAACCAGCCTACGTCTGGATGTGCGCGTTGGAGTGCATACGGGGCTCGTGCTGACGTGGGAGATTTCGGAAGACACGACTGCGCAACCAGCAGCGATCGCTGGAGCAACGCCGACGGTTGCATGGCGGCTATCGAGCTTGGCGCGGCGCAACGGAGTGCTCATCAGCGGCACGACCCAACGTCTCGTGCGGCATTTTTACCAATGTCAGAGTCACGGTTTGCGCACGCTGAAGGGGTATCCGCAGTCGATCGAGACGTTTCAGGTGAGCGACGAAAACGGCGCGCAAAGTCGCTTGCAAGGAATGCCCACGGGGCGTCTCACGCCGATGGTGGGGCGCGATTTGGAGCTCGGCCTGCTCCTCGATCGATGGGCTCGCGTCGAAGAGGGATTGGGGCAGGTCGTCATCATCGTGGGCGAGGCAGGCATGGGCAAGTCGCGCTTGACGCGGGTTTTTCATGACAGACTCGACTCCATGGCGCACAAGTGGATCGAGACGCGATGTTTGCACGACCATCGCGACCGACCGATGCGTCCGATCGCGACGCTGTTCAGCCAGCTTTTCGTGCTCACCGACAAAGACACGCCGCTCGAAAAGATCAGCAAGCTCGAACGCGCGATGACGCACTTTGGCCATTCGCTGGACGAAGTGATGCCGCTCTTCGGTGAGCTCATGGGTTTGCCCGTGTGGGATCGGTATCCGCCGATCGAGCTGACGGCCGAAGAACAGCGCGGGAAGCTTTCGGAAATGTTGGTGTCGGCGATCGACGCACTGGGGCAACGGCAGCCCGTGGTGTTGCTCATGGCCGACCTGCACTGCGCCGATCAAGCGACGCTCGAATTCATTGGCGAGTTTTCCCAAGAGATCGCAACGCTGAACGCGCTCTTGCTCGGCACGGCGCGGCCGTCGTTCACGGCACCATGGACCCCACGCGCGCACATCAGCACGGTGACTCTCGGACGGCTCACGGCCAAACGCGTGAAGATGATGGTCGACGAGCTGACGAAAGGTATCGAGCTTCCGAAGGAAGTTTTCGATCAGCTCATCGACAAGACCGACGGGGTTCCGCTGTTCATCGAAGAGATGACGAAGACGCTGCTCGAGTCGAAGACGCTCGTCGAACGAGGTGGCCGGTATGTACCAAAGGCCGCGATGCCCGAGCTCACTGTGCCTTCGACGCTACGTGACTCGCTCATGGCGCGAATCGATCGCCTCGGTTCGGCCAAACGCGTCGCGCAACTGGCCGCGATTCTCGGACGCGAGTTTGCGTATGACCTGATCGAGGCGGTTGCGCCGATGGATGCAGCTTCGCTGCAGCGTGGCCTGGAGAAACTGGTCGAAGCCGAGATTCTGCATCAGCGTGGCCGCATTCCACGGGCGACATTTTCGTTCAAGTACGTGCTGATGCATGCGACGGCGTACGAATCGATGCTGCACAGCACGCGGCAGGTGTATCACCGCAAAGTCGCGCAAGTGATGCTCGAGAGATCCATCTCTTCGTCACAGGATGCGAACAAGAGTGCGGCAGCGGACGTGGACAAAGGCACTGGGTCGGACAAAGAGGAACGCAACGAGACGGGCCAAAACGAGCCGCTTGTGCCGGAGCAAAACATTCGTGACGTGCTTCGGTCGATGGCCCAAGAAAAACCCGCCAAACAGGATCTTCCTCGCAAGGATTGGAAGAAACGTCCTTCCTGAGACGAACGATGAAAGCGATTCGAGTCGATGGGTTCGGTCCACCGTCCGAGGTGGTCCGGTACCTCGATGTGCCAGAGCCGGAACCACCGCACGCGGGCGAGGTTCTGGTGGAGATGATTGCAGCTCCAATCAATCCGTCCGATCTGTTGATTCTCCACGGCGTTTACGGTGCGCTGCCCAAGCTGCCGACGATTCCGGGCAAAGAAGGTGTCGGTCGAGTGATCGCGCTGGGCCCCGGTGTCGAAGGGCTCGCTCTGGGCAAGCGTGTACTGCTCCCGCTCAACGCGGGCACGTGGCGCGAGCGGATGAAAGTGGCAGCGAACGAAGTCGTTCCGGCACCGGAGGATGCGCCGATCGAACAACTGGCGATGGCGACGCTGAATCCACTGGCCGCATTCTTCGTTCTCGAAACGATCACGAAGCTCGAGCCGGGCGAATGGATCGTGCAAAACGCGGCCAACTCGGCGTTTGGTCGTTGGATCATCGAACACGCCAAAGCCCGCGGGCTGAAGACGGTGAACGTGGTTCGCCGTGCGGCTCAATGTGCGCCGCTCAGAAAGCTCGGAGCCGACGTCGCGCTGGCCGATGGTCCCGAGCTTGGCAAACGCGTCACGGCCGCGACGCGTGGCGCGAAGATACGTTTCGCACTGGATGCCGTTGCAGGTGAAGCCACGACGCGCATGACGAGCTGCATCGATCATGGCGGGACGGTGGTTTGTCTTGGAACAATGAGCGGCGATGCCGGCTGCGTCGCGACCAACGACTTGGTGTTTCGCGACATTCACGTGCGTGGTTTCTGGTTCGCTTCGATGCGAGCGCAGTTGCAAAAGCCCAGGCTCGACGAAGTCCAAGCTCGCGTGCTCGATCTCATCGCCCAAGGGACGGTGACGATTCCGGTCGAAGCCACCTACACGCTCGACCGCATCAAGGAAGCGGTGGTGCACGCGGAACGAGGCGGACGCAGCGGGAAGATCTTGCTGGTCAAGGGGTAGCGCCCGAACGCGCGACGATCGCGGCAAGCATGCGACCACTCTTGTCCGCATCGCGCCGAAACGAAAAGTAGCGCTCGACGTTGCACACGGTGCATCCGGGCACGTCGTCGATGCTGGCGTCGTCGACGCCTGCGCTCACGAGTTGCGCGCGAATGACGCGACGCAGGTTCACGTGCGGTTTGGCGAAGCTGCGATCGATGACGGACGGCCCGGCGGAAGAAGCGCTGGCGAGATCGCGAGCAACGTCCTCGCCAACTTCGAAGCAGCACGTTTCGATATGCGGTCCGATGGCTGCGATGATGCTGGGTGATGGTGCGAGGCTACGCATCACCTCGACACCGGCGCTGACGACGTTGGCCACGGTTCCGCGCCAACCACTGTGAGCCGCGACGACGGCGCCGCTCCTGCGATCGCCGAGGAGCACGGACACGCAATCGGCGGAGCGTACGGCGCACGCAACACCGGAGACGCGGGATGCAGTGATGTCGGCCTTGCGTTCGACGACCTCGTCGCGGTCTTCGGAGCCGTCGATGATGACAGCGTCCGTGCTGTGAATTTGCGACACGAAGTAGAGTTGTTCGAGACGAACCCCGAGCGCAGCGGCGCAGCGGCGAACGTTTTCTCGTACTGCGGCGGGATCGTCTCCGGTTGCGCCGGCGGCAACATTGAGAGAGTCAAGCGGAAATTGACTGACTCCGCCGATTCGGGTGAAGAAAGCATGTTTGAATCCCGCAGCGCTGAGCAGCGGCGAAACGTCGAACAACGCGGCTGTGGAATCAGCATTCGGGGTGGAGCGTTGGGACGCTTGCTCTCCGTCAGGTCGCAGCACGGAAACCATCCTCAATGATTGAGGCTCTCATGGACGAGCGGCGCCTGCGAGGTGATATTTTCGCGCGAGTAGCGAGATGCGTCCGCAAGACCCGAACATCGGTCGAGACATCCTCGGCGGGCAGTTCCAGATCCTGCAGAAGATCGGGTCGGGCGGGATGGGATCCGTTTACAAAGCGGCCCAGCCAGCGATGAACCGGATGGTGGCCGTAAAAATCCTCCATCCGAAGCTCGCGAACCGCAAAGACCTCGTCTCGCGCTTCCGTCGCGAAGCGCGAGCGATGAGTCATCTGACGCATCCGAACACGGTGAAAGTGCTCCTCTACGGCGAGCTCGAAGATGGGTCGCTGTACATCGTGATGGAGTACTTGGAGGGGAAAAACCTGAATCAAAGCGTGCGCAAAGATGGCCCCATGGCGGCCGAGCGCGCAGTGCCGATCATGATTCAGGTTTGCGGTGCGCTGCAGGAGGCGCATTCGCAGGGGATCGTGCATCGCGATCTCAAGCCGGAGAACATCTTCCTGTCGACGAACGGAGGGCTTCGCGATTTCCCGAAGGTGCTCGATTTCGGTTTGGCCAAAGTGACCGAACGCGAGCTGCGGCCGGGATCGGTGATGCTGACGCAAGAAGGGATGGTGTTCGGGACGCCGGAGTTCATGTCGCCCGAACAAGCGCAGGGCAAAACGCTCGATGCGCGCAGCGACATCTATTCGTTGGCCGTGATCTTGTACGAGATGCTGACGGGCAAGCTGCCGTTCGAGGCGCGCACGCCGATGGAGTACATCCAGCATCACATCACGAAGCCGCCGATCCATCTCGATGTGCGCGTTGCTGGAAAAACCTTTCCGCAAGGCCTCGGAGACGTGCTCGCCAAGGCACTCGAGAAGCGTCCTGAAGATCGATACGCGACGGCGCAAAACTTCGCCGATGCCTTGAAGCCTTACGCGCCGGGTGGAGGTAAGGGTTTTTCCGGAATATTCCCCAAGGACTCCGCAGCGCTCGCGCAAGCGTCGCAAACGCATGCCGAGGCCAAGGCGATTCCCACGCCGAAACCGGTTCAGCCAAGGCCGGCCGACACTGAGCGCACGCCGGCGGTTCCATCGTCGCGAAATGGCGCCCCGGAACCACGCTCGGCTCGTGCAGGTGCCGAAGCGCCCGTCAGCTCGGGCAAACTCGCGCCCGCGCCGCCTCCGCGTGCGCCCATGTCATCGGCGAACAGACTTGGAATCGAAGGTGCTCCGTCTCAGCGCTTGCCGCCTTCTTCCAAACCGATCTCCAAGCCGTCGGACTCGAGCAAAGCAGTGTCATCATCGCCGTCTGCCTTGGTGCTCGCAGCCGTAGCCGTCGGCTTTCTGCTCGTGGGCGTGCTACTCGCCGTCGTGGTGTTGAAGCTCATCCGTTAGTCGGACGAATCCAGCCGCAATCGGCGTTTAGTCGAGTGGCCGAACATGGCGACCGAACAAGCTGCAAAACAATCCGCTGCTTCTCGTGCGTCTCGCAGACGCTGGCGAATCATTCGACGCTGGACACGCCGCATCGCGATCGTGCTCGTGCTGCTCGCGACGGGCGCGATGCTCTTCGTCGCCGGCGCCATCAAGAGCTACGAGGCGGACCTCCCTTCGACCACCGAGCTGCAGAACTACCATCCGCCACAAGTCACTCGCGTGATGGCCAGAAATGGCCAGGTCATCGGTGAGTTGTTCGTCGAACGGCGCACGCTCGTCGACATCGCGAACGTTCCGAAACACGTCATCCACGCGGTTCTCGCCGCCGAAGACGCGTCTTTCTATGAGCACAAAGGACTCGATTATCCCGGCATGCTCAGGGCGCTCTACAAGAACCTTCGCGGAGCAACGGCGAAGCAAGGCGCGAGCACCATCACGCAACAGGTCGTGAAGAACGTGTTGCTCACGTCCGAACGCACGCTCGATCGAAAGATGCGTGAAGTGATCCTGGCGCGGCGCATCGAGCAAGAGCTGACGAAGGATCAAATTCTGGGGCTGTACCTGAACCACATCTACTTCGGTCACGGGCGCTACGGGATCGAAGAGGCGTGTCAGTACTACTTCGGAAAACCCATCGCGAAAGCGACGATTGCCGAGGCCGCACTGCTCGCGGGCATCGTGAAGGGGCCGAGCGCTTATTCGCCGCGAGTGAACTTGGAACGAGCGAAGTCACGACGCACGTACGTGCTCGGACAAATGCTCGCGAAAGGTTTGGCGACGGAAGAAGAGATCAACGCTGCACGCGCGGAACCGGTGACGCTCGTTTCGCCAAGCGAAGTGCTCCGTGAGCTCGCGCCGGAAGTGGTCGAAGAGGCGCGACGCACGCTGCGTGATGTGGTGGGCCCAGAAGCCGATCAGGGTGGCTACACGATCTGGACGACGATCGATCCAGACTTGCAATCGTACGCGCGTGAAGCAGTTCGCAAGAGCCTCGATGGTTACCTCGCGCGTCACAAGCTGGTCCCACCGCTCGCTCCGGGGAAGAAGGAACCGCCCGCATTCGAAGGGGCGCCGTCGACACGCGGGCATCGCGTGTATAGCGGCGTCGTCACGGGGCACGACGACGCGAAGAACCAACTGCTCGTGCGCATCGGCAACGTGAACGGGTTTGTCGAAATCAAACCGACGAAGAGTCGTTACAACCCGAATAGTTTGTTCCCCAGCCAATTTGCGAAGGTGGGCAAGGTACTTCGCGTGAGCCTGGTGGATCCTCAAGACGCGGCCGCTGCCGCGGCGGATCCTCGCGTTGGTGAAAGCACGTTGGATCCATCGGACGAGTTGACGCCTGCGGCACCGCATCTCGCTGCGATGCGACTCGAGCTTGCACCGGAGTCGGCGCTCGTCGCGGTCGACGTGGCGACGCGCGAGATCGTGGCGCTCGTGGGTGGGTACGAAGGCGTCCGAGGTGGCTTGGATCGGTCGCTTGCAAAGCGTCAACCGGGCTCGACGTTCAAGGCATTCGTGTACGGATACGGGCTGCACGCGCGGCTGCTCACGCCTGCGACGCAGATGAAGACGTCGCCCGAATCGATCAACGGCTACCAGCCGCACAACTACGACGAGAGCGAAGGGAAGACGCCGAAGCTTTTGCGTGAGGCGCTCGCACAGAGCGTGAACGTCGCTGCGGTGGATGCGATACAGCGCGTGGGTCCAACGAACGTCGCCGCGTTTGCGAAAGATCTCGGCATCAACTCGAAGCTGGGGACGGACCTTTCGCTTGCGCTCGGTGCTTACGAGGTGACGCCGCGCGAGATGGCTGCGGCGTATGCGACGTTCGCGGCGAAGGGGGAATATCGAAAGCCGCGCCTCATCACGAAGATCACGGGTCCTGGAGGTGTCGAGATCAAGCTCGGCCCCGAGCCCGAACCGCGTCAGGTGATGACGGAGCAAGAATCGTTTGTCTTGTCGAACCTGTTGCGAAGCGTCGTGGAAAAGGGAACCGCAACGCGTGCGAAAGCATTGGGACGATGGGTCGCGGGCAAAACCGGGACGAGCAACGCGTCGAAGGATGCTTGGTTTGTCGGGTACACCCAAGAGATTGCTTGCGCCGTGTGGACGGGTTTCGACGATGCGGCACCCATGGGCCGAGGCGAAACGGGTTCCGTGGCGTCGCTACCTGCGTTCGTGGACTTCATGAAGCGAGCGTTGAAGGACAAACCCGCTCGCACGCTCGAAGTTCCGTCGACGGGCATCGAGACGAGGCTCATCGATCCGGAAACGGGACTGCTCGCCTACGAAGGACAAGAGAATGCGTTCGAAGAGTTTTTCTTGGCGGACACAGCGCCCGATGCGGGCATCGACGCTCCGTTCGATGGCGAAGCAGATGCCGACGTAGACGCGGACGTCGATGAAGCGGGCACGGGGGCAAGCGCGCCCGAGATCATGCCTGCGGCATCGGCAGAACCGACGCTTCCGGTGCCAGAGCCAGAAGAACATGACGAGGCAGACGCGGGGCTCTGAAGCCGGGTCTGGGCTTGTGCGCTCGCTTCGCGCGCGTGAGACGCGCGCTTCGCGAGGCTAGTTTACGATGGGGGGGCCGAGGCTCGGCCCCCCCCGGGATCATTTTGAAACCCGTTCAAACCAAATCGTCTATCGGGCCCGCGCCTTCACGCACGATCACGACTTCGCCCGTCGATAGATCGACGACCGTCGAAGGCACGTTCCCACACGGTCCCGCATCGACGACCAATTCGAGGCCGGGAAACAATTCTTTGATCTCCCACGGATCCACCATGGGCTCTTCACCCGGAGGCGCGGCCGTCGTGCTGATGATGGGACGCCCGAGCTCACGCACGATCGCTTGAGCAACAGGATGCGAAGGCACGCGAATGCCTACGGTCTTCTTGTTCATCTGCACGATCTTGGGGACGTCCCGAGTTGCTTGGAGGACAAAGCAATAGGGACCGGGCAAGAGGCGCCGGAGCACGCGATAGGTAGCGTTCTCGACGATGGCGTACTTGGAGATGTCGGCGAGATCAGGGCAGATGAACGCGAGGTTCTTGTCGCGCTGCATGCCCTTGATTTGGTACAGGCTCTCGATCGCTTGCTTGTTCATCAAGTCGCAACCGATGCCGTAGACGGTGTCGGTCGGATAAGCGATGACACCGCCTTTTTCGAGGATCTCCACGACTCGCTTGATCTTGCGAGGCTCGGGATGTTCGGGATTGATGGGGAGCAGGACGGCCACGGTGTACAAGTGGCGCCGTAAGCGCCCGGTGGGAAGGGAGGTTTGTCGGAGGTTACCGGCGGAGCAGGCTCGGACGTCAGTCCTTGAGTGCCTCGCTGCCGCCGATGATCTCCATGAGTTCCTTGGTGATCGCTGCTTGACGCGCGCGGTTGTATTGGAGCGTCAAACTTTCGACCATTTCCTTGGCGTTCTTCGTGGCCGAATCCATCGCGGTCATACGAGCACCGAGCTCGCTGGCCATCGATTCGTACAGCGCACGCAGGATCGAGATGTCGACGTACATCGGCACGAGCACTTCGAGCAAAGCGCTCGGGGTCGGCTCGAACGTGAACTCGGTCGCTTCGAGTCCAGCACTCTTCTCGGGCTGTGCTTCAGGTTGTGCGACAGGAAGCAGGCGCTCGCAAACGACCTGCTGGCTCATCGCACTCTTGAACTCGTTGTAGACGAGATAAATGCTGTCGACCTCGCCCTTGTTGAAGGGCTCGAGGATCGTCGCACCAACACGCTCGGCCGTTTCGAGTTTCAAGTTCTCCCAAATGCCGGGCAAGTGCTCGAGGCCCGGAGCACCTCGTCGAGACATGTAGTCACGGCCTTTGCGACCGATGACGACCATCCGAACGTCCTGCCCCTGCTCGACACGCGTCTTCCACTCACGCTCGGCGCGCTTGTTGATGTTCGTGTTGAACGCACCGCAAAGACCGCGATCGCTCGTCAGCACGACGAGCAGCACTCGACGCTCGGCACGTTCCACGAGCAAGGGATGCAGCGACTGATCGAGCGCTCCTTCGAGTGCGTCGGGAGAAACCCCCTCGGTCGCCGCACGCATCGATCGCGTGATGGCACTGAGCACCTCTTGCGTTTTGATCGCGTAAGGTCGCAGTTCGGTGATGCGTTGCTGAGCGCGGTTGAGACGCGCGCCAGCGACCATCTTCATGGCGCGCGTGATCTTCTGCGTCGAACGAACGCTCGTGATGCGCTTGCGAATCGCTTTGAGCGAAGGCACGGCTTACTTCGCTTTCTTGGCCTTCTTCGAGGCTTTGGTTGCAGGCTTCGCTTCCGCCGACTCTTCCTCCTCGGCAGCAGCCTTCTGCTTGCCTCCAGGAACGAAGGTCTTCTTGAAAGCTTCGATGGCCTTGTTCATCCGCTCTTTGAGATCGTTGTCGAGCGCCTTCTTCTCGGCGATGTCCGTGAGCAACGTCTTGTGCTTGGACTCGACGAACGCATAAAGCTCTTGCTCGAACTGCGCGAGCGAGTCGATCGGCAGATCATCCACGTAGCCGTTGGCGCCGGCGTAAATGATGAGAATCTGCTTTTCGACCGACAGCGGCACGTACTGGCCTTGCTTCAAAAGCTCGACCATGCGCGCGCCACGCTCGAGCTGCTTGCGAGTCTTCGCATCGAGGTCCGAAGCGAACTGCGCGAAAGCCGCCATGGCGCGGTACTGCGCAAGGTCGAGACGAAGCGTACCGGCAACGCTCTTCATCGCTTTGATCTGCGCGTTACCACCGACGCGGCTCACGGAAATACCGACGTTGATGGCCGGACGAACACCCGAGAAGAACAAGTCCGACTCGAGGAAGATCTGTCCGTCCGTGATGCTGATTACGTTTGTCGGAATGTACGCCGACACGTCACCAGCTTGCGTCTCGATGACGGGAAGCGCGGTGAGCGACCCGCCGGACCACGTGTCCTTGATGATCTCGTAGTCGCCGCCCTGCTTCTTCAGGTTCTCGAGGCTGTGCTTGGCTTCCTCTTTGCCGAGCTCGCCCATGTGGATCTTGCCGTCGGCGCCACGGAAGTTGCGATCGCCTGGAGGCGGCGCGGAGGCGCCTTTCTTCACGACCCAGAAAACGTCGGCCATCTTGGCGGCGCGTTCGAGCAGGCGTGAGTGCAAGTAGAAGACGTCGCCCGGATACGCTTCGCGGCCCGGCGGACGGCGAAGGAGCAGCGAGAGCTGGCGGTACGCGACGGCTTGCTTGGAGAGATCGTCGTAGATGCAGAGCGCGTGGCGGCCGGTGTCGCGGAAGAACTCGCCCATCGTGACGCCGGTGTACGGCGAGATGTACTGCAAGGGAGCCGTTTCCGAAGCCGAGGCGACGACGATCGTCGTGTACTCCATGGCGCCGTAGGTCTCGAGTTTGTCGACGACCTGGCGAATGGTGCTGAGCTTCTGGCCGATGGCGACGTAGAAGCAGTAAACGCCCTTGCCCTTCTGGTTGATGATCGTGTCGACCGCGACGGCGGTTTTGCCGGTCTGGCGGTCGCCGATGATGAGCTCGCGCTGACCGCGGCCGATCGGGATCATCGCGTCGATGGCCTTGATGCCGGTCTGGAGCGGCTCCTTGACGCCTTGACGTTCGATGATGCCCGGCGCCTTGATCTCGACGCGGCGACGCTCTTTCGAATCGATGGGGCCCTTGCCATCGATGGGCATACCGAGCGCGTTGACGACGCGACCGACGACGGCTTCGCCGACGGGAACGTCGAGAATGCGGCCCGTGCGTTTGACCGAGTCGCCCTCTTTGACGGCGCTCGCGTCACCGAAGATCGCGCAACCGACGTTGTCGGCCTCGAGGTTGAGCACGAGCCCGGCGAGTGTCTGGCCATTGGACCCGACAAACTCGACGAGCTCACCGGCCATCGCGCGGCTCAGCCCGTACACACGAGCAATACCGTCGCCGGTGGTGAGCACCGTGCCGACCTCGGTAACGAGCGCGGCCTTGTCGATGTTCTGGATCTGCTTCTTGATGATCTGGGAAATCTCTTCGGCTCTGAGCTGCATGGGGAGTCCTCGATCCGGGGGGCGATAGTCGAAACCCGGGGGGGCTTAGGTACGAAGCAGAGAATCGCGGAAGCTTTCGAGGCGAGCCTTGACGCTTCCGTCGATCACCTGGTCGCCGATGCGGGTGACGATGCCCGCAATGAGCGATGGATCCTGCCTGTGAGAAATAACGACCTTCTTGCCGGTCGCGCCCTCGAGTTCGGCGCGAAGTTTGGCGAGAAAACTTTCATTGAGAGGCGTTGCGCTCGTGACTTCCGCGCGGAGGACCCCCGCATCGTCATCGACGAGCTTCTCCAACTGACGAACCATTTCGGGCAACGCAGACAACCGCCGGCGCTGCGCCAAAAGACGCAACGTCGAAAGCGCCGTCGGCGACATGCTCATCTTCTGGCCGATCTCCACGAGCACGGCCTCCCGCTGAGCTTCGCTGACGAGCGGGCTTTCCAAGACCATGCGCAAATCTTCCGACTTCTCGTAACCGCCCGAGAAGTCCGCGAGATCACGCGCGATCGTGGACAAATTCTTTTCCTCTTTGCCAAGCTCGAAGACGGCACGCGCGTAACGCCTGGCAATCGCTTCGGTGCTCATTGCTTGCCTCCGACCTGGCTCGAGATGCGACTACTGGCCATCGCCGTGCGCAACGACGCGAGATAGTCCTCGCTCATCCGATCGATGTCCGCCTGCGCGGTTCGCTTGCGAATGATCTCTTCGGCTGCTGACGTCGCATCCCCCACTGCTTGCTGCATCAGCGCAATCCGAGTTGCTCGCAGTTCCTGCTCCACACGGAATTCCGCATCGCGACGCATGCGCGCCCGACGCTCTTCCGCCTCGGCCACGATGTGCTTCTTCTCGACCTCCGCTTGCGCCGCATATTCAGCCTTCAGCGCCTTCAGCGTGTCCTGAATCTGGTCGAACTTGTCCTCGTACTCGGACAACCGCTTCTGCGCATCACGCTCGAGACGCGCTGCCGTCTCGATCTCGGACATGATGCCCTGCTTGCGCTTGACGAGCGCTTCGCCAATTGGTTTGCGCCCAAAGCGATAGACGATGTAACCGAGAACGGCGAGGTTCAAGATCGACGCCAATAGCGGCGTTTGCTGGTTCTTCTCGTCGCACGGGTTCGTCGGGTTGTGGTAGCGCCACAAAAGCTTGTCGACGAAGCTCGGCGACTGCGACTTGACGTTGTCGACGCCGATCATGCCGTGCCACCAGTTGATCTGGTCGAAGTGCGGCGCGTCCTCGGGACCATGGCCGGGACAATGCCCAGCGCCATGGCCACCAGCGTCGGCGTGATCATCGTGCACGACCGGTGGTGCAATGGGCCGCGCTTGCGGCTGCAAACGGCCCTGCCCCGGCATACCGGGTCGCCCTGCTTGACCGGGCATCGGCCTTGCCGGGAGCTGACCAGGCATTCCACCCGGACGAACCTGGTTCGGATCGAGACGACGCACGGGAGGCGGCGTATCGAGCGGCGGATGGCCCGCGGGCAAACCCTGGTTCGGGTTCGGCGGCGTCTGCGCGAACGCGCTCGCGGCAAAAAGACCCGACGCCATCAAGACCGCGGCGCCGATGGCTCGCGTTCGCCTACCAAAGACGTACACGCGCGACCTCATCGCCCTACCTCCCGCCCAAGCACACGCGAAGCAATGTCGGCGGCGTGCGTCGATTGCGCCTCTGCAAGGTCCTTCTTCATCTGCTCGACTTCCGCGTTGATCCGCACTTTGCCGGTCTCGAGAATCCGAGCCACGTCGGCGCGAGCTTCGTCCATGATCTTGGCCTCGATCTCCTTCGCCTCGCGACGAAGCCGCTCACGCTCTTGATTGGCCTCGACGCGCACTTTGTCGAGCTCGGCCTCGTAACGCTGAGACAGCTCACCCGCTTTGGCGTCCATGCGACGCGCGTTTTCCTTTGCTCCCTCGGTACGCCGTTCACGTTCGGCAAACACCTTGAGCAACGGATCGAAAAGCAGCGGGCGCAGAACGAGAATGAACGCCGTGAAGAGGATGAACTGCGCGATGAACGTCGCGTCGAAATCGACGGTGATCGTCGAGGCGAATAGTCTGGATGCGAGAAGGTGGTTCACGGGATCCGACAGTCTCCAGATTTGCCCTCGCCATAGGTCCGCAAAACCAAAGAGCCAAGGCTTGGATCGCCTTTAGTTGCTCCGAAGCGATGCAGACTGCGCGAGAGGTACTGAGGTGTGTCCTCTCGTCGGGCGCGGGGCCAACTAGCACATGGACATGGACACGGAAAGCGTCTTTGACGAAAGTGCCCAGCGAGCTGGCCCGAGCATGGATCAAGTCGAGACGAACGCGCAACGAATGCGCGATTTCACGTGGTCCAGTCCTCACAGCGTAGGTGCGGGTACGGGCGAAATGACTCGACCCGCCGTGTGACCAGGGTGAAGTCGTGCGTCACGGCAATGGCCGCGATCATGACGTCGTCCGTGCTGGCCTCCGGAGCCACGGTGCAGCGGAACTTGGCGAACGATTGGGACGCGAGCGTGTCGAAAGGAGCCACTTTGATGGCCGCAACGAGACGAATGACGTCCTGCATGAGCCTCGCTTTGCGCGTACGACGAGCCGCAATGAGGATCTGACTGACGGTGATCGACGTGGTCCATCGATCCGCCGTGGGCACCATCGAGAGACGCTTGACGAAGAGCGGCGAAGGTACGGCCCGCAAGACTTCGGCAAGCGATGGCGTGTCGAACAAGTACGCCATGGCTACCCTCGGTTCCAAAGACTGGTTTGCGCTAGGTCGACGAACAACGAATCGACGAAGTCGTCGTGCCGACAGGTGCCACAAAGCGCAAGCAGCGGATCTCCTCCTCCGGCAGCGGGATCGGGTGGATCGATCTTGTCGAGATCCGAGATGGGGACGATCGCCGCTACGGGTTGTCCGTCACGCAGGACGACGGAACGAGCGAGCGCGCGCTCGGCCGCATCGACCGCATCGAGACAGTGAGCGGGCAAGTCCGCCAAAGGAATGCCGTACTTCTGCGCCACGGGGTCCATACCTAGCGGATCGGTCGGCGCTCGTCACGGAGAGCCATCAGCCAAAGAGCGCCGCAAGCATCCGCTCTAGATCCCGCAGCGCAGCATCGACCTCCGTGTCGGTCGTGCGGAATGGAAGCAGCGCTGGCTTGGCATCGAGCGATGCATCCTTCGAAGCCTTCGCCAAAGGCAACTCGGCTTGTTCAGCACGCAACGCGAGCGCTGCGTGAGGATTGCGGAACCAATCCTCGTCGAAACGTTCGACGAGCGATTGCTTGTCGGACATCGCGAGCAGCGTCCCGAGTAGCCTCGTGGGATCGCTCGGCCCTAGTCGCGGAAGGACAAACGCGACGTCACTCGGAAACGAGATCCCAAACGCGCGGTCGGTGAGCTCTTCGAAACGTTCGCGCCGCGCTCGTGCCGACGAAAGCACTTCGCCTCGCATGAGCACGCGCACGGCATCCATGCGCAACGTGCTCACGAGCGCATGCGCGATGTCGCGCGCTTGAGCGACCGCACGCGTGCGACCAAGACCCAGTGCGCGCCTTCCAAACAAAGGATCCGCGGGCAAGCCTCCGAACAGCGCAGCGCGCCTTTCCACACGCAAGTCGAACGGCGATCGTTTGAACACAAACGGTGCCGATCGAGGCACGTCCGTTTCGGCATACGCTCGGCCAAACAGCGCGAGTGCCCGGACAAACGACGACGCACCAAGCGGCCTCGGAGGATCGAACGCGGGAAGCGCCAGACCATCGAAGAGCCCCGTGCCCGCGAAGAGCTCGGTGAACCATCGCAGCGTCAAACGCGCCGGCCAACCTTCACCGGCACCTCGCGCAAGACCGAACGCAATCACGTCGTCCCACCGCTGCAATGCTCGCGGCACGAACTCGGCCGTCACGTCGAGCACGCGTTCGGCAAGACGCGCAAGCGAAGTCGCTGGCTCGAGCGGCACTTCGAGCGCATCGGGGTCGTCGACACCGAGCCGACGAATCGCCTCCGCACGACGTTCCGCCAAGACAAACTCGGCATCGCGCAGGTGTCTTGCGCCCGTCGCCAAGGCATCGGCGTAGAAGCGACGACGATCGGAGATGGGCTCGGTGAGCAACCGATCGATGACCGTTCGCGGAGACAAACGGTCTGGTTCGAGATCGGGGACTTCGATCGATGGAGCATGCAGCGCTTCTGCTGCTCGCACGCGCGCAGGCCACCCGACGCGTTCGAGCACGAGCGCGTACACCCACGCGCGCGCCGCTGCGAGGATCGGATCCTTCGAGCGCTCGCCAAGCTCGATCCACATCGATCGCGTGGTCACGGCGCGATGCGCTTCGAGCACGTTGCGCCGACTGGCTCGAGCGTCCTTGCGGAGCGCTCGTTCGGCCATGCGCCAATCGGTTGCGGCGCTTGCGATTCGCTCATCAATTTCGTGCGGCGCGAGATCCATGGAGCTTCACCCGTGAATGGTTGGTTCGGTACCGAGACGCCGGACGAGCTCGCCTTCGGCACGCGCCATCCCTTCGAGACGCCGGCGCACGATCGCGCTGTCGCCCTTCACCGACTCGGCAAGATCCACGAACGTGCGGTAGTGCCGCGCTTCGGATGCAAACAAGTCTTCATAAAAGGAGACGAGCAAAGGTTCATCCCCACGAACCCGAAGCGCATCGGTGACGAGCTTGAACCGTTCGCACGATCTCGCTTCGATGATGGCTGCAACGAGCAATCGATCGACGAGCGGATCCTCGGGCGCACCATAACGACCCACCTTCGCCAGCTTGCGTAGCTCGGCCGCGTAAACGTCGGTCTCGGGCTTGCCGAGCGTGATGCCTCGTCGAGCCAGCTCGTCGAGGACCGCGCGAAAGTGCCGAAGCTCTTCCTCGGCAAGCAAGGCCAGCTCGCGAGCGACTTCGGCGTATTCGGGAAAGCGCGCGGCGAGCGAAAGCGCGTTGGATGCAGCTTTCATTTCGCAATGCGCGTGATCCCGCAGAAGCAGTGGCAGGTTGGCGAGGGCAACATCCGCCCAGCGCGGATCGGTCGGTTGAGTCAGGCAGAGCACGACGAAGCGAGGTATGGCACGGCTCTGCGCCGAGGGGCAGCGGGGTCGCGGAAGGAATTAGAGCGCGTTGCTGGTGCGCCCGGCGAGCAGAGCGCTCGACTCGAGGTGATACGTCAGGCTGAGGGCGATCATGGTGGAGTTGATCGTGGTGGAGAGCGTGCGACGAACGCCGAGCTCGGCGCTCAGCTCGGTGCTCACGTAACCAACGCCGCCCGAGACCGCGTGAACCTGAGCACCGTGATCGTATCGATAGCCGAGACGCAGGGGGTACTTGTTGGCCACGAGGTATTCACCACCGGCCATGGCGCGCCATGTGACGTCGGACCAGGAGTCGAAGTCCACGACCCCATCGACTTCGATCGAAAAATCCTTTGTGCCGTAACCAATGCCACCACCGACCGTCGTAGGTAGGAGCGAGTGATCAGGGTGCGTGAGGTTCTGCCCAACGACACCGATGTGCAGTGATTGCCCGATACGAAGGGTGGCGCCGACGTCGAAGGTGAAGGTGTCGACGAAGGGCTTGCGCTGTCCTTCGTCGAGGAGACCTCCCGAGACGGGGCTGTAGGTCTTGGCGACCGAATCATCGAGGATGCCGAAGCCGTCCTGGATCATGCGCAGGTACCGCATGCCGACCCCGAGGAAGAAGCGATCGCCGAAGGGATAGGCGGCAGCGGATCGGATATCGGTGAACACGCGATCAAGGCCGTCGGGATCGATGACCCCACCAGTGAACGATGCGCCACCGGCAACACGCGTCGACGAGGTAATCGAATCGATCGCCGTGGCGGTGCCGAGCGCTCGAGTTGCTTCGGGCGTGAACTGTCCACTCGCCTCGAGGTGATAAAGGCGCGTAAGGGGCATGTTGGCGGGGTTTACGAAAATGGCCGTCGTGCCATTGCCGAGCGCGCGCAGCGCCCCACCCATGGCAAGGCTTCGAGGCGTCTCGTTTTCACCGTAGGAGTAAGCGAGCGGCGGGAGGAGCTTCGAGTCCTCGGCCTGCGCCACCTTTGTGAAAGATCCCGCCGCCAGCGCGACGAAGATCGCCAGAGCTCCCGCCGTGCTCGAGATCCGCATGACGGGGGGCATAATCACAAATCGAGGTGAAGGGCAACTTCTTGTCAAAAAGCGCGAAGGACGGAGTACACGCGGAACGTCGACTCGCCGAAAGCATGGAAAGAACGATGAATATTCCCTCTTGACGTCCGCCCGATGTCATTCGGGGCGCTCGTTCAATGGGGTTCAGGCAAGATCCACCTTGGGAAGCACGAGACTTGACTGGGTCATCGTGCCGTCACGCGAACGTGACCGGACGCGAACATGGTTATGCAGTCCGTTGATCCATGAAAAACCATTGCAATATCGAACGGTTATGGCGATCCACGCAGTTCGGGATGGACGCCCGACCCGACCCGGTGCTACGTCGGTTCCGTCTTCGCCGTCGCCCCCTGCAAAGCCTGAAAGGGCTCGGGATCCTCCTGATTGGTTGTGTGCAACATCACCGCATACGGAGCAAGGGGCTGGCGTGGTCATCATTGCCTTCCGTAACGAGGCATTTCGACGAACCGATCGTGGGCTTGGGACGCGATCTCGAGATCGTGTTGGCAAGAGAAGAAGAGCTCAGTCATTCGGCGAGTTTCTGCCCGGTGCCCGGTCATTGATTCAGTACCCTCGGGAAAAGGCGGTTTGTCTGTGGATAACCTGTGGACAAATTTGGGAGACGACCTGCGTGGGAGAAATTCCTTATTGGAATCGATAGGATAGCGAACCGGTGTGCCGAGACGGGTTGTGGAAAAACTGGGCATGCGCCTGTTGATTTTCCACGGTGGATGGTTTGCAGCGGATTTCGGGCAGCAATGACGATGGCGATTGACGAGGCACGAGAGATTTTCGACCGAGCCGTCGAGTACACGCGGGCACTTTCCCCCGCAACATTCGATCAGTGGTTCGGCGGTGTGCAATACGACGACCTCACCGACGGCGTCCTATCGCTACGGGTGCAAAACGAATTTGTCCTCGAGTGGGTAAAAACGAACTTCTTGCCGACGATCATCGACAAGATCCGCGAATCGACCGGGTGGAGCGTCCAGGTTGCGTGGACGATCGATCAACATTTGCAAAGACCCATTTCGAACGTGCCGCCCATGCCACCCGTACGCCCGCGCGCGATCGCGGTGCGCCCTTCGTCGACGACGCCTCCGCCCGCAGACGCCGCCTCCCCTGCCCCGGCTACGACGACCATCATCGCGCAACGAAAAGTTTCGCTCCCCGATGATTTGAACACCAAACACACCTTCGCGACCTTCGTCGTCGGCCCCTCGAATCAGCTCGCCCACGCCGCTGCCGTTGCAGCCGCAGGCGGGGCAGGTCGCCGCTACAACCCGCTCTTCATCTGCGGCGGCACGGGCCTCGGCAAGACGCACCTCGTCCATGCCATCGCCCATCGCGTCCACCAGGATCGCCCGACCGCGCGCATCATTTACGTATCGGCCGAGCGATTCACGAACGACTTCATCACGGCGATCCAGCACCATCGGATGGACGAGTTCCGCGCTCGGTACCGCGCCAACTGCGATGTGTTGCTCGTCGACGACATTCAGTTCTTGGCCGGGCGCGAGCAAACGCAGGAAGAGTTTTTTCACACGTTCAACGCGCTGCATGGTCTCGACCGGCAGATCGTGGTCACGAGCGACAAGTACCCGCAAAACCTCGAACGCATGGAGGAGCGGCTCGTATCGCGTTTCTCCTGGGGCCTCGTAGCGGACATTCAAGCGCCCGAATTCGAGACGCGTGTCGCCATCGTGCGAAACAAAGCGCAGCTCGAAGGCATCGACTTGCCCGACGACGTCGCGCTGTTCCTTGCGCAAGTCATTCGATCGAACGTTCGCGAGCTCGAAGGCACCCTGATTCGCCTGGCCGCGAAATCGTCGCTCACCAACCGGCCTGTGGATCTCGCCTTTGCGCGAGCCGAGATCACCGCAGCGGTACCTCGCGCGCAAACGATGAGCGTGGAGGACATTCAGCGGGCCGTCTGCCACCACTTTCACCTGCGATCGATCGATTTGACATCAAAGGACCGGCACAAGAGCATCGCGTTTGCGCGTCACGTCGCGATGTATTTGTGCAAGCAGCGCCTGAAGGTTTCTTTTCCCGAAATCGGCCGAGCTTTCGGAAATCGCGATCACACGACCGTCATGAGCGCCGTGCGCAAAATCGAAGCGCAACGCGATACCGATCCGCACGTGCGAGCTCACATCGAAGCACTCGAACGAAAACTCGCCGGAGATTCGTAAACGGGTCTAGATCTGCGCGCTCGCTTCGCGCGCGTGGGACGCGCGCTCGCGAGGCCTAGTTTACGATGGGGGGTCCGAGGCTCGGCCCCCCCATACCCCCCGAATTTGCGTCATTCAGACGGAACGCGCTTGGTCCACAACTCATTACGAGGACAAACGATTACGTTTCAATTCGAAACGAATTCGTTTGCGTTCACGTTTCGGTCGAGATCCACACGCCTACGCGATTACGACTTCACGTTGCCGTAAAGCGTTTCGGACATGACGAACGCCACCGTTTCGAGCTTCCCGTAGGCCTCGCGGATCATGCTCGGATCCGCTCCGGCATCGACCAGCCTGCGCAAATGCGTGCATGCCTCGAGCGCACCGGCCCGCATCTTTTCGTCAATCAGCTCGCCATATCCCTCGATCGCCTGCTCGGTCGTGAACAAGAGCGAGTCGACCATGTTGCGAAGCTCGGCCTCATCCCGTCGCTTGGCGTCGTCGTCTTTGAACTTCTCGGCCTCGTTGACGAGTTCATCCACTTGATCCTGAGACAGACCACTCGTCGCCTTGATCTCGACCCTTTGTTTTTGCTTCGTACCGAGATCCGTCGCCTCGACGCTCAAGATCCCATTTTCGTCGATGTTGAAGATGACTTCGATTTGAGGAACACCTCGCGGAGCAGGAGGAATTCCAGTCAATTCGAAACGGGCCAGACTCTGGCAATCCGCTGCCATCTCACGCTCGCCCTGAAGCACGTGGATGGGCACGAACGTTTGCAAGTTGCGGCTCGTCGTAAAGATCTCACTTCTCGATGTGGGGATCGTGGTGTTGCGCGGAATGAGCTTCGTCATCACGCCGCCACCGGTTTCCACACCGAGAGACAAAGGCGTCACGTCGAGCAAGAGGATGTCCTGACCCTGTCCCGACAACGCTGCTGCCTGGATCGCCGCTCCGACGGCAACGACTTCGTCCGGGTTGACCCCCTTGTGCGGATCGCGCCCAAACAACTTCTTGACCGCCTCTTGCACCGCCGGCATCCGCGTCATGCCTCCCACGAGCACCACGGTACTGACGTCCGATGCCTTGATGGCCGCATCACGAAGTACATCCTGACAAACATCGACGGTGCGCGTGATGAGATCCTGCGTGAGCGCTTCGAGCTCGCTCCGTTCGAGTGATCGCTCGAGATGAATGGGTCCGCCGCTCGCCCCGACCGCAACGAAGGGCAGGTTGATTTGCGTCTCCTGTGAGGAACTGAGCTCGTGCTTGGCCTTCTCCGCAGCTTCCTTGAGACGCTGCATGGCCATGCGGTCCTTGCGCAAGTCGACGCCGTGTTCGAGCTGAAACTCACCGACGAGCATGTCGATGATGCGCTGATCGAAGTCCTCGCCGCCGAGGTGCGTGTCGCCGCCCGTTGCCTTGACGTTGAACACGCCGCCGCTGATTTCGAGGATCGAGATGTCGAAGGTGCCTCCGCCGAGATCGTAGACGGCGATGGTTTCGGCCGTTTGTTTGTCGAGACCGTACGCGAGCGCCGCTGCCGTTGGCTCGTTGATGATGCGACGCACTTCGAGTCCCGCGATGCGGCCGGCATCTTTGGTGGCCTGACGTTGCGCATCGTCGAAGTAGGCGGGAACCGTGACGACCGCTTCGGTCACTGGCTCGCCGAGAAATCGTTCGGCGATCTCCTTCATCTGCGCGAGGATCATCGAGGAGACCTCGGGGGGCGAATGCGCCTTGCCCCGAAGCTCGACCCACGCGTCGCCGTTTTCCGCAGCCGAAATGGTGTACGAAACGAACGACGCCATGCGCTCGACGTCGGGCGAACCACGCTTGCGGCCCATCAGTCGTTTGACCGCGTATACGGTAGCTTGTGGGTTTGTCACGGCCTGCCGGCGCGCCACTTGGCCAACCATGCGCTCGCCGCTCGCAGCGAATGCGACGACGGATGGAGTCGTTCGCGCTCCCTCCGCGTTGGGGATCACCTTCACTTCGGCGGCCGAAGTTGCCCCCACGCCATCGACGACGGCCACGCACGAGTTCGTGGTGCCGAGGTCGATACCGACGATCTTACCCATGATGGGTGAGACGATATATCAAACCCGCGCAAGAAAACGGATCTTGCCGAGGTCCGCGGGGACGAACGAATCGCTCGGAGAGTGCGGCGTCAGTTCGCGGCGGAGCTGCCCGCGGGAGCGCCCTTCGAGACGACGACCATCGCGGCGCGAACGAGATGATCGCCCATGCGGTAGCCCGGTTGCACGTCGTAAAGGACGACGCCTGCGGGATGGTCCGCCGATTCCATGTGCTGGATGGCTTCGTGCAGCGATGGATCGAACGGCTGCCCAACCGCGTTGATGCGCTGGACGCCCATTTTTTCCAAGGTATCCAGGAACTGCTTCAGCACGATGCGCAGCCCGTCGGCGACGGCCTTGGCATCACCCGTGCCTTCGGCGTGCGTGATCGCCCGCTCGAAATTGTCGAACACGGGCAACAGATCTTTCACCGTCGTTTCTTTTCCACGCTTGTGCGCGTCGTCGATCTCGCGACGCGTGCGTTTGCGGAAGTTGTCGAAGTCAGCCGCGGTGCGCAGGAGTTGATCGCGCAATTTGGCGACTTCGGCGAGCGCGCTTGCGTAGCGCTCTTCAGGAGTGGGCTCGGCGGGCGCGGCTTCGCCCGGTGCGGACGGTTCGCTTGGGGCCGCTTCGCCATCGGCAGAGTTCTGGGTCGTATCAGGCTCGGACATCGCGGGCGCACTATAACCTTCCAAGATCACCTGGCAACGGGCGGCCCCCCGGAAGATTCGAAGTTTGCGCGGGGCAAAGTAGACGGGCGGATGTTTGCGCCGCGCAGGCCACCGGCGTAGATCCGCTCGCATGCACACTGCACCTGCCTATGGCGCCGACAGCGCCATCGCCGAGATGCTCGAGCGCGAAGATCTCGAAAAAATCGGTGAAACCCGCCTCATTGGCAACTATCGACAAGCCCCCTTCGTCCTCGAACGCGGGCGCGGCTGCGAAGTTTGGGACACCGAGGGGCGCAGGTACCTGGACTTCTGTGCGGGCGTGGCGGTGTGCTCGCTGGGTCACGCGCATCCGCGCTTGGTCACGGCCATCGCGAATCAGGCTGCGCGGCTGATGCACGTGTCGAACTACTTCTACAATGCCGAGAACATCCGGCTCGCCGACGAGCTTTGCCGGCGTTCGGGCATGGACCGCGCCTTTTTCTGCAATTCGGGCGCGGAGGCAAACGAAGCGATGCTGAAACTCGCGCGGCGCTGGTTTTTCACAAAAAACCAACCGCAACGCTACCGCATCATCGCCTTCGACAACGCCTTCCACGGTCGAACGATGGGGGCCGTTGCGCTGACGGGTACGCCCAAGTACCGCGAAGGTTTCGGCCCGCCGCTCGAAGGTGTGACGCACGTGCCTTACGGCAACATCGATGCCGTACGTGCAGCGATGGGCCCCGACGTCGCCGCGATTTTCGTCGAGCCCGTGCAGGGCGAAGGTGGCGTCATTCCTCCTCCGCCAGGCTTCTTGGCTGCCCTGCGCGCGCTGTGTGACGAGCATGGTGCGCTTTTGTGTCTCGACGAAGTGCAAACGGGTATCGGCCGCACGGGGACGTTTCTCGGATGCGAACACGATGGCGTGAAAGGTGATCTCGTTGCGCTCGCCAAAGGTTTGGGTGGTGGGTTTCCCATCGGCGCGCTGCTCGTGCGTGAAGAGTTGCAGAGTGCTCTGTCGCCAGGCACGCACGGTTCGACGTTCGGCGGCAACGCGCTCGCATCGGTCGCAGCGCGTACGGTGCTCGCGGTGCTCGATGAAGAGCGGCTCATCGAAGGCGCAGTGACCAAGGGCAAGCGTCTCGCCGATGGTTTGTCCGCGATCGCGGCGAAGTACCCCAACGCATGCGCCGGCCAGCGAGGTCGCGGATTGCTTCAAGGGTTGCGGCTTGCTCCGGGCATCGACGGTCGCACGGCGCTGGCAAAAGTTCGCGCGCGAGGTTTGCTGCTCACGGTTGCCGGCGCGAACACGCTGCGCTTCACGCCTCCGCTGGTCGCGAAGGAACACGAGATCGATGAAGCGCTCGCGATGACGGATGCAGCGATGGCCGAGGTAGCTTCGTGATGAAACGAGACTTTGCTTGCCTCGAGGATCTCGGCGACGGCGGGATTCTTTCCATCCTCGAACGATCGGCTTTTTTTGCGCGTGTGCGCGGCACGGCCGAGCACCCGAAGCCTTTGGCCGGACATGCCACGGCGTTGCTCTTCGACAAACCCTCGACGCGTACGCGGTTGTCGCTCGAAGTCGCCACGTTCGAGCTCGGCGGGCATCCGATCATCGTCACGCCGGACTCTTCGCAGATGGGTCGCGGTGAACCGACGGAAGACACCGCTCGCGTGCTTGGCCGCATGGTTTCTGCGGTGACGTACAGGACGAGCACCTCGGCACGGTTTGCCGCGATGGCACGTGCTTGCGTCGTGCCCGTGCTGAACGCGCTGACCGACGATGCGCATCCGATGCAAGTGCTCGCCGACCTGATGACGGTGCAGCAAGCGCGCGGAACGCTGTCGGGGCTGCGCATCGCGTGGGTGGGTGACGCGAGCAACGTGGCGCGATCGTGGATCGAAGCTGCAGGGCTGCTCGGGCTGGAGATGGTGCTGGCGACGCCGCCTGCATTTGCTCCGCCGCCGGATGAAGTGGCGAAGGCGAACGGTCGCGGCGCAAAGATCACGGTGACGGATGATGCGCAGCTCGCCGCACGAGGTGCCGATGTACTGGCGACCGACGTGTGGATCAGCATGGGTCAAGAGAATGAACGAGCAACTCGGCTCGAGGCGCTTGGTCGATACAAGGTGAACGCGGAGCTCGTGGCGCTCGCGTCACCCGAAGTCGTGGTGCTGCATTGCTTGCCCGCGCATCGCGGAGAAGAGATCGAAGCGGACGTATTGGAAGGGCCGCGCAGCTTCGTGTGGGAAGCGGTCGAGGCGCGTTTGCACACGAGCAAAGCGCTGCTCGAGTGGGCGTCGTTGGGACCTGGATTCGGGCACGCGCCATCCCTTTTGACGGCTCCGCGCAAGCCGGCGCATTGAGGCAACGCTTTTGCGTCCCGCTGGACCCGTCGCCGATCCCGTTCCCTGCTCCGGATGCAGCAAGCTGCTCGATCCGCTGCGTTGCGGACACGTCTCGATCTTCGACAACAAGTTTCATTTCTTTTGTGATCGAAGGGTTTGTCGTTCCAATTTTCTCGGTGACCGGCCTGGTGAGCCCACGGAGCAGCGTTCGCCCACGCCGCTCGGTGTGTTCGCTCCGCGCAGCGCCGCATCGACCGAACCGAATGCCCTTCGAGTTGGTCTCGACGCACCCATCGTGCCCTTTCACGAACCGGCATCGATCGAAGCGACTCTCCCCGAGCCGCCAGCTTTGGGTGACGATCGCACGCTCGTCGAGCCCATTGGTCGACCGATACTGACGGGCGAGCCGGAGAAGCTCGACCCACCGGATCAGGCCGACATCGGCGCGCTGCTGCTCGTGATCGCGACCATCGCCGGCATCCTCGCCGTCGTCCTGGCGCTTGCGGGTCACACGAGGCTCGTGCTGGCGGCGCGCATCGTGCTTGCCGGTGTTGGTGCGGGAATGCTCGTTGGACGCGCTGCAACGACGCCGCGCGACCCGGCGGATCCGCATCCCGCGCCGCTTCTGGCAACGTCGATCGCGTCGCTCGTGGTCGCTGCGTGGTCGGCGTTTCACCCCGATCGAGCGCTTGGATCCGAAGCTGCGTCGCTTGCGGGCATCATCGTCACGGCGACGTCGATCGGTGCGTGGATTCTCGAAAGTGCGCGACGTGAAAGTGCCGCCGAGCGGGACTTCGTTGCCATGTCGCTCGCGCTGCCTGGCCGACGCGCTCCCGACGACAACGCAGCCACCGAGATCAAGCCGAAGGTCTTCGACATCAGGCCCGGTGAACAGATCCTCGTCGAACGCGGTGAAGTCGTTCCGGTGGATCTCGTCGTCACGTCCGGCGACATCGACGTGTATCCGTGGCTCGGCGCGACGACGCCCGTACGCAAGCGTCCAGGTGATTCGGTCGTTGCAGGTGCAACGGTCGTTCGCGGCCGCCTTCGCGGTACGTGCACGTTTGTCGGGAACGACCGCGCGTTTGCCCGCGTGCTGCTCGATCCTCGTCGCCGTGCCGACGCACTCGCGCCCATCGCACGTGCGTCGCGTGCGATCGCGGAACGTTGGGCCCTGGCGACCGCCGCCATCGGTGCGCTCTCTGCATTCATCGCCGGCGGGCGAACGGCGATCGAGATCGCGATGACCGCCATCGGCGTGCATGGCGCGCTCGCCTCCGTCGTGCTCGCGTGCATCAGCAGCTTGCACGTCGTTCGCGGCATCTTGCTCGCGCAGCGTCGAGGCATCTCCTACAAGAGCGAGGGCGCGTGGGATCGCGCGGCGAAAGCAAACGTCGCCGTGTTCTGCGCGCGCGGCACGCTCTTGCTTGGCGAACCCGAGCTCGCCGAGCTCGAAGCGATTGGCGACAAACACGAACCGCTCGATGTTCTATCGCTCGCGGCTGGTGCAGAACGCGGCGCGGAACATCCCATCGCGCGCGCGATCGTTCGAGCCGCAATGACTCGGTCCGTCCGGCCAGACGGCGTGCGCAACGCGCATCATGTGCCTGGCCTCGGCGTGACGGCCGTGGCGTCATCGGGTGAAGACTTGTGCGTGGGAGGTCGCGCGCTCTTGCTTGCCAACCGCATCTCGATCGCCGCAGCCGAGCAGCGCGTTACCGAGCTCGAAGCGCTCGGACGAACCGTCGTTCTCGTCGCCGTTGGCACGCGTCTCGTCGGCATGCTCGGGTTGCAGGACGGATTTCGACCTGGTGCGCGCGCCGCAGTGCAGCACTTGATCGATGCGCAGATCGAGCCCGTGATCATGTCCGGCGATGCGCGCGAAACGTGCGAAGCGATCGCTCGTTCCCTCGACGTCGATCACATTCGTCCCGAGATCCTGCCCGCCGATCGCGCCGCCGAAGTTCGCCGTCTCGTCGATGCAGGCATGTCCGTTGCCGTCGTGGGACACACGAGCAGCGACGAGTCGGCGCTCGGTGCTGCCGAAGTTGCCGTCGCGCTCGATGCCGCAGGCTCACCTTCGGGCGATCTCTCCATCGCACTCGCATCCGACGACGTACGTGATGCCTCGCTCGCCCTCGCCCTCGCCCATCGCTCGCGCCTCGATGCGCGCGTGGGGCTGGCGATCGCAGCGGTCCCTGCCCTCATTGGAGCGATGGCCGTCGCCTTTGGCCTCTTGCCGCCTGCATATGCTCCGCTTGCTTCCCTGCTCGGAGGTGCCATGGCTGTTTTGCACGTGCGCGCCATTCACCGCACGCGAGAATCCCCTGCAACACGGGGCAATCCGCTTTTCGGCGAGCACGCCGCCCCTTGACGCCGGCAAACTCTGTCGGGATAACTGACGTACGGTAAGGTCAGGTGGCGGCATGGGCACCAGCGGGAGGAACGTCACCGTGACGGAAGACAAGGTAGCCATCGATCGGCTGCGGGCGAGGCTGCAAACCTACATGCTGAAGAAGGGCCTGCGCTCGACGGCCCAGCGTCGCCTCATCGTCGACACGTTCTTCGAAATCGCGTCGCACACGACCATCGAAGACCTGCTCAGCGAAGTCCGCACGCGCGACAAAGGCATCGGCTACGCCACGGTCTACCGAACACTCAAGCTGCTCGCGGAATGCGGCGTCGCATCGGAACGCCGCTTCGGTGATGGCCTGAGCCGCTACGAATTGGCCGACGATGCATCGGCACATCACGACCATCTGATCTGCGTTTCGTGCGGCATGATCATCGAGTTCGAGGAGCCGCGCATCGAGTCGCTGCAAGACGAGATCGCCGCCAGGTACGGCTTTCACGTCACGTCGCACAAGCACGAGATGTACGGCACGTGCGCGAAGTGTTCGGCGTCGGGTTCGTCTTGAGAAACCCGCGTCACTCGCCGACTTGCGCCACGTAACTCACGCGCGCGATCGGATCGTAGAGCGGATTGAGCGGCTGGGTCGGCGGAGCGACGAGCCCCGCGAACGGCGTGTTGTCGAGGACGACGTAATACAGACCTGGGGGCAGGTTGAAACGGCGCGTCTGCGTCGGACCCGGCGCAGCCGGCGCGCCTCCAACCACCGGACCTGGCGGCGGTCCAAGAGGTTGCCCCGTTTGATAAAGTTCGCGCCACGAATCACCGACGCGTTTGTCCACGATCATCACATCGACCGTCGGCCCCTGCACGGTCATCGTCATGTACAGCGATTGTCCTGACGAAACCTCGAACGGCCCCAGGTAATCGCGCTGATTGCCATGCACGTCCACGCTCTCGTTGGCGAACGTGTATCGCTGTTCATCCGTCACGCGGAACGGTTTTACCGGCCTCCCCGGAGGCAAAAGAATGCCGAGCGTGAAGTCGTTGCCGCGATCTTCGTTCGCGACGACCGTGAAGCCTCGCGTCAGCTCGCTCGTGAGAACTTGGTTGCCGAAGAAGTTCGCGAGTGTCCCGAACGGAGGAATGTTCGTCGCAACGTTGAAGGCTGCATTTTCGATGTAGCCGACACGAAAATCCGGGCCTTGGAGAATCCGGTTCAACTTTCCAAAGACATAGATGTCGTCGCCGGAAATCTGAAAGTCCGGACGGAGCTCCACCATCGCCGTACACGAGAAGCCCACGCGCTTGGCTGGCGTGATGTAGCCGTACCCCGTGCCCGAAAACGACACGACCACCGTTTGCGCGGCGTCGTCCACCGTGTGGCTACATGTCGTCGGGAAGAATCGCCCGATGGATGGCGAGCGAGCTTCGAGCTTCAGTGGCACGCCCACTTTCAACATTTCCGGACACATCCGACTCGCGCCGAAGTTCGAAAAAAGCCACCAGCGCAACTGCGGGTTCGCATTCACCACCGACTCGGTGCACGGGCACCCAACCAGCACGAACGAGAACACGATCACGAGGAGCATCAGAAATGCGCCCGCTGATGTTTGGGGCTTGTTGGGGCGCCGAAGACGACGCGCGAACGAAGAGCGGCCAATACGTCGAAGCACGGAGATCACCATAGCGAAGTAGGACGTTCCGTGCGCCTCAAACCTGCGACGGAAGTGAGCCCGGCGGGTCACAAGGTCGCCGCTTATTGGTTCAGACGCGGACGGATTTGACCCGAAAGCCCGATTCGCATAAAACCCCTAAGGTGGGCGGAGGTAGCACACACACACCGGCAGGGACGCACCTATGAGTGACCTGACGAACCGCTCTCGCAAGATACTCCTCGCCGTCGTCACGGAGTTCATCGCGACCGGCACGGCCGTTGGAAGTCGTACGTTGGCCAAGAAGTATGGCCTCGACCTCTCTGCCGCTTCCGTGCGCAACGTCCTCGCGGACCTCGAAGAAGCCGGTTACCTGCGGCAGCCTCATACGTCGGCCGGGCGAATACCCACCGATCGGGCGCTGCGTCTCTTCGTCGATACGCTCGTTCAGGCGCGGGCGTTGACGCCCGAGGAGCAAGCGAAGCTCGGTAAACGCTTCAGCGAAATCTACGCGGTGGCGACCGATCCGATGCGCGAAGCGGGACGTTATCTATCGGAGTTGTCGGGTACGGCTGCCGTCGTAGCGGCTCCACGCAAAGAGCTTCGCGCGCTCTCGCAGCTCCGCTTCATTCCCACGCGGCCCAAGCAACTGCTCGCGGTGCTCGTTTTCGCCGACGGATCGGTCGAAAACAGGTTCGTTTCGGTGGAAGAGAGTCCTGGCGAATCAGAGCTCACGCGCATTCACAATCTGCTCGCCGACGTGATCGAAGGTCGATCGCTCGGCGAGGTACGCGACCTGTTTGCCCGCAGGCTCACGGACGAACGCATCGCTCTCGACACGTTGCGTCGCCGCGCGTTCGAGCTTGGCAGTGCCGCCACCGCAGACGTGCAAGGCGGAAGCGATGTCGTGATCGAAGGGCAAGGCCGGCTGCTCGACCTACCCGAATACACGGACCCCGCGCGCTTGAAGAAACTCGTCCGCACGCTGTCCGATCGCGCCGATCTTCTCGAGCTGCTCGACAAGGTGATTGCTGCAGGTGCCGTGACCGTGTTCGTGGGCAGTGAAGCTGGAGAAATCGGTGGCGGTGATCTGAGCTTGGTCGTCGCTCCGTACACGGAGCACGGGCGCGTCGCAGGCACGGTTGGTGTGCTCGGACCAACCCGCATGGACTACGCGAAGGTCTTGCCGCTCGTCGATGCAACGGCCGCGGCCATGAGCGAAGCGCTCACGGGTGCCAAACGTTCGTCATGACGAACGAAGCTGCGCGAGCACGGTTTCAAAATCTTTCGGCGGGGGCTCTTCGAACACCACCACTTCATTCGTTCGAGGGTGAACGAAGCCGAGCTCCTTGGCATGCAGCATCAAACGCGGTGCGGCGATGAGCGGTCCCGGGTATTTCCGCACGTACACCGTTTCACCGACGATCGGATGCCCTGCTTCGGACAAGTGAATGCGGATCTGATGCGTGCGCCCCGTTTCCAGTCGGCACGCTACGAGTGTTGCTCCGCGAAGTCGCTCGATGGGCTCGACGTGCGTCACGGCGAGTTGTCCTTCCATCGCTCGTTCGTCTTCTCGCAACGACCCTCGAAGACCATCACCACGGTTGACCACGAGGCGTGATCGAAACGTCCTCTTGGCGACGTCGCCGTGTGCGATCGCGAGGTAGACGCGGCGCATCGAGTGATCTCGAAGCTGGTTGCCGAGATGTTTTTTCGCAGCGAACGATCGGGCGAACACCAAGAGCCCGCTCGTGGCTTTGTCGAGTCGCTGCACGACGCCAAGCGGAGCTCGACCGCGGATGTGATCGCGTTTGGCAAGCACGTCGCGCACGATGGCATCGAGCGTGCGTTCGCGTTCAGCGGGTGGCTCGTCGCCAAACGGTACGGTGGAGATGCCGGCGGGTTTGCGCACGACGACGACCGATGCGTCGACGTACGCGATGAGCTCGTCGGAAGCTTCGGCGACGCGAGCGGCTTTTGCAGATGGTGCACGAGGGTGCCGCGTGATGACTGCGCCCGCTGCAACGTGCTTCGTCCCGTCTGTCCACTGCACGCCGCGGACGGCGATCTTGCCAGACGCGATCCACTTTCTCGCGACCGACCAAGGCACATCTGCGAGCGTTCGGACGACAGCGTCGAGCGCGCGTCCGCCGAGATCCTCGGGCACGATCCACGAGGCATCGGAAGCGCCGAGTGGTGCCTTTTCCTTTGCGGGTGATGGGTGGGCCGACGGGGGTTTGGCAGGCGGTGTTTTTGATCGCTTGTGGGACATGGGCGGAGTGAATCCGAACGGGAAAGCACGCAACCGTCCTGGCTGCCTTGCCGCGCATTCGAATCTTACGGCGGTGAATTTCCCTCGCAGCCGCTCCTTGCGCTATGATGCGCTCGCTTTTCGGAGCGCGGATCGCGAACGATCCGGAAACGGACCGGAGAATGTACCGGCCGCAAAATTCGTTCGTGTTTGTTGACACCGTAAGCGCGCCAGAACGAAGATAGCGCGACCGATCGCCCAAGCGGCGAAACCACCCAGAGGAGACCATTCAGTGGCCACCACCATCCTCGCCGTCGACGACAGCGTGACCATGCGCAAGGTCCTCGAGATCACGTTTGCGGGTCCCGAGTTTCGCTGTATCGCGGTCCCTGGGCCCGATGCTGCCCTCGACAAACTCAAGAGCGACAAACCTGCGGTCGTCATTGCCGATGTGACGCTCGAGGGCAAAAACGGCTACGACCTTTGCAAGGCGATCAAACAAGCATCTCCATCGACGCCCGTCCTCATCTTGTCGTCGAAGCAGAACCCCTACGATTCGGCCAAGGGTTCCGCGGCTTCTGCCGACGACTACATGGACAAGCCCTTCGACAGCACGCAGATGCTCGAGAAGGTCAGGAAGCTCTTGGCCTCGCCGTCGAAGTCCGCAGAGACGCCGAAAGCACCCGAGACGCCGAAGGTGGTGCACGCGCCGGCGATGACCCCCAAACCTGCGGCTCAACCGCAGATTGCCGCTGCAAGTCCGGCAGGTGCCGCGCCGCAGCGTGCAAAGACGATGCTGTACAACCCGCAAGGGGTGAACACGCAAGCCCCGGCAGCCGCCGCCAAACCCGAAGCGGCCAAACCCGCAGCAGCAGCCGTCGCGGCCGCCGCAGCAGCTCCCGTGAACGGGCAGATGACCGCGCAACTCGAAGCGATGGGTCTCACGCCGGCGCAAGTCGAAGGCGTCCTCGCGCTCTCGCGCGATGTCATCGAACGCGTCGTGTGGGAGGTCGTTCCGGTCCTCGCCGAAACGCTCATCAAAGAAGAAATCGCTCGCCTCACGAAGTGACGTGACGCGGTAACTTCGCAAGCTCCGCATCCACCACATCATCCAATTCCTTCGTCGAAAACGGCGACTCGCGCGCTGCAGTCAAGAGCTCGCGTGCGTGCTCCGTCGTGCCAATACGTGCTTCGATCTTCGCTTGCGCGATCATCGCTTTGACCGCCAAAAGACTCGCCGCGTTTCCACGATGGAGCGCTTCGTACGCATCTGCCGCGTCTCGATCGAAGCCTGCTTTCTCCAGCGTCTGTCCCATGGTCAAAAGCACAGGGCCGGGCAAGTCTCCGACGCGTTTTTCTGCTCGAAGTTCGCGGAACAACGACATTGCAGCTTCGTCTTGTTTTTCCCGGATATAGAGCTGTAGCAGTCGACCGTGAGCGGTGATTTCTCGATCGGGCTGACCTGCGGCTTTTGCGGCGCGGAGCGTTTCGAGCTGCACATCAATGTTCGATGGAGATTCCGCGTACAACTTATCAAGTAACTCCAGGGCCTCGACGGGGCGACCTTGGGTCACGAGGTCCGATGCTTCGACGATGCGTGGATCTTGCTTTACGGTGATCTTTTCTTCGATGGCCGTGTCGAGTTTTTTCTCGAGCCCGGTTTGTCGCAATACGAGCGCTGTGGCGACGCCGAAAAGAAATCCGCCAATGTGTGCAGCGTGGGCAACGAGCCCCGGTTTGGCGAAGTAATAATAAAAAACTTCCAAAGCAAACCACAGCGGCATCATCACGTACGCGCGAGCGGTGAAAAACACGGGGCGGAGCCGGAAAACCATCATGAAGCGAATACGCGTTTTCGCATAGACGACGAGAAATGCGCCCATGGCGCCGGCGACCGCACCGGACGCACCGATGCGCGGGACATCGGGCAAACCGCCCCAAAACAGTTCTGCAAGGGCGGCAGCAATGCCTGCGGCAAAATAGAATGGCGCATAGACCGCGCGCCCCCAGCGGTCTTCCAGGTTCACGCCGCAAAGCCACAAGAACCACATATTGAAGAGCAGATGCAGCCAATCACCGTGCAGAAACTGATGCGTTACGATTTGAAGCCCGTCCCCTCGCCCCGGAACGTATCCATATTTGTATTTGGGGCGATCGTGGGCGGTCTTCTGGTATGCCGCGCCGAGGCCATCGAAATGGGCTTGTTCTTTTTGGCGATCCTCTTCGGAATCCGGGACTTGCTTGGGTTTGTCGACGCGCGGCCGCGATCCGCGCTCGTATCCGATGATTTTGTCGAGCGGCGCGTTCACCTTCAGATATGGATGCGTGGCGTGATATAAAAATGCTTCCTTCAGCGCTCGGTCGGTCGCGTGCCGATTTGCTTGCTCCAAGGGCGACACGATGCCGTGAACGACGAGGCACGTCACGACGATGGCGATCGTGACGAATGGCCACCGCCTATGTCCCATGTGTTCGTGCGCGATCGGAATGATCATGTCTCGAGTCCCGACGGCTACAAAGAAGCGAACCGGCATGATACATCGAACGGCCGGATGAGTGCGATAGGGACGGTGACGATTTTCATGCTCACGCACGCGGCATCTTGACAAACCACGCTGCTTCATGAATTGCTGCGTGCTCGTCGCTCTCCACTTCACGAGGAGTCGCCATGCTTTCTCGACCCGATCCCACGTTTTATCCCTCCCCTCGCATGGCCATGGATGCGCCGCGCGAGCGAGTTGCGTACGTCGCGGCGCCCGATGCCAATGCGGTCCTCGGCCGACCCAATCCGGTGCGTGATGCGCTTTGCACCGTGGACCTCGATCCAAAGTCGCCCACGTACAGTCAAATCATCGCCACCGCCGAAGTGCCGAACTTTGGCGACGAGCTTCACCATTCGGGTTGGAATGCGTGTAGCGCAGCGTTGTGTCCTTACGCGCCACATCCGCACGTCGAGCGGCGGTATTTGCTGCTACCTGCGCTTCGTTCGTCGCGCATTTACGTGTTCGACACGAAGCCGGATCCGCGCAGCCCGAAGCTCGTGCGGACGATCGAAGCCGAAGAAATCGCGTCGCGTACGGGCTATTCTCGCCCGCACACGCTGCATTGTGGTCCCAATGGGATTTACGTTTCGGCATTGGGAAACCCGGCGGGAGATGGCCCGGGGGGCATTTTCCTGCTCGATTGCGACAGCTTGGATGTACTGGGCCGCTGGGAAATCGACCGCGGGCCGCAATATTTGCATTACGACTTTTGGTGGCATTTGGGCCACGACACGCTCATTTCGAGCGAATGGGGAACGCCGAAGATGATCGAGGACGGCGTCAATCCCGAACTCTTGCTGGGCCGCAAATATGGCCATTGTTTGCATGTGTGGGACTTGCGGCGCCGCAAGCACGTGCAGGCGCTCGACATTGGCGACGAAAATCAAATGGCGCTCGAATTGCGTCCGGCGCACGATCCCACCAAAGCGTATGGATTCATGGGCGTCGTCATCAGCGTCGTGGATCTTTCCGCTTCGGTTTGGTTGTGGTATCGCGAGGGCGACAAGTGGGCTGTAAAAAAGGTCATTACGATCCCCGCCGAACCAGCCGACAAAGACATTCTCCCGCCACTACTGAAAGGGTTTGGCGCGGTACCGCCGCTCGTGACGGACATCAATTTGTCGCTCGACGACCGATTCCTTTACGTTTCGTGTTGGGGGACGGGCGAGCTGCGGCAATACGACGTTTCGAATCCGCACGATCCGAAGCTCGTGGGGTCGGTGCATATTGGTGGGATTGCTCGGCGCGCGTCGCATCCGCGGTCGAATGGGCCGCTGACAGGGGCGCCGCAGATGGTCGAAGTGAGCCGTGATGGGCGCCGGATCTACTTCACGAGCGGTCTTTATACGACGTGGGACGAACAGTTTTACCCCGATGGCCTGAAGGGTTGGATGGTCAAAGTGGACGTCCAGGAAGGTGGCGGAATGTCAATGGATCCGGACTTTTTCGTCGATTTCGGGCCGCGGCGAGCTCATCAGGTGCGCCTCGAGGGTGGTGACGCTTCTTCGGATTCATTCTGTTACCCGTGAACAGTAGCGTTTGGCCGTGGGCGACACTTGCCCTGCTCGGGGCATATCACGGGCTCAGTCCCGGGATGGGGTGGCTTTTTGCCGTCGCGCTCGGTTTGCAAGAAAAAACCGGCAAAGCGGTCGTGCGAGCGCTTTTTCCGATTGCAGTGGGCCATGCCGTCTCGGTTGGGCTCGTCGTGGGGCTTCTCGCGGCGGGCAAAGCGTCGATTCCACTGGCGGTGCTTCCGTGGATCACGGCGGCGCTGCTCGTGGGATTCGGCGTTTACAAACTGGTTCGACCTCGGCATCCAAACTGGGTCGGGATGAAGGTGAATGCGCGGGATCTCGTCATTTGGTCTTTCTTGATGGCGACGGCGCACGGCGCGGGCTTGATGCTTTTGCCCGTGTTTCTTCTTGGTGAAGACAATCCCGCGCTTTGCCATGGCGAAGCGTGTCACAATGCGGCGGGGCTTTCTTTGTCGAGCCCGGCGGGCTACTTGGCGGCCATTTCTCTCCACACCTTCGCAATGCTCGTCGTCTCGGCGCTCGTCGCGCTCGTCGTGTATTACAAGGTTGGCCTGGCAATCTTGCGTCGCGCGTGGTTCGACCTCGACCGAGTCTGGGCGGGCGCTCTGATCCTCGCGGGCGTGCTGGGCCTCTTGCTCTAGAACGCCACTCTCCTTGGCATAAGGCAAATCGGGGGGTATGGGGGGCCGAGCCTCGCCGTGCTTTTGCGCAGCAAAAGCACCGGGAGGCGAGCCTCGGCCCCCCCATCGTAAACAAGCCTCGCGAAGCGCGCGTCCCACGCGCGCGAAGCGAGCGTGCAACTCCAGACCCGGTACCAAATTGTCCTCGTCGAGTGCCGTTCGTTGTGGCAATCTCCGCCGCGTTATGAGCACCGCTGAACTTGCGAAAGCCTACGAGCCCAAGGACGTCGAGCCGCGTTGGTACGAATTTTGGTTGGAAAACGCCGTATTTGCCGCCCATGACGAACCTGACGGCAAGCGCCCGACGTACGTCCTGCCCATGCCTCCGCCGAATGTCACGGGTTCATTGCACATGGGCCACGCGCTCACGGTGGCGCTCGAAGATGTCCTCACGCGTTGGCATCGGATGCGTGGATACAACACGCTTTGGCTTCCGGGCATCGATCATGCGGGCATTGCGACGCAGACGGTGGTCGAGCGGCAGCTCAAACGTGAAGGCAAGAGTCGTCACGACCTTGGGCGTGAAGCATTCATCGAGCGAGTGTGGCAGTGGAAGGCCGAAAGCGGCGGGCGCATTACGCTTCAGCAGCGAGTGCTCGGGGCGAGCCCCGATTGGGCGCGTACCAAGTTCACCTTGGATCCCGACTTGTGCGTCGCGGTGCGCGAAGCATTCGTTCGTCTTTACGAACAGGGTTTGATTTATCGCGACACGCGCCTCGTGCATTGGGATTGCGAAGCGCAAACGGTGTTATCGAACTTGGAAGTGGAAAACGAAGACGCCAATGGCGAGCTTTTTGAATTTGCTTATCCGGTTTCGGGTGGCGAAGGCGAGCTCGTGGTGGCGACGACGCGTCCGGAGACGATGCTGGGTGATACCGCCGTCGCGGTGCATCCGGACGACGAGCGGTACAAGCATTTGCATGGAAAGCGGCTGCAGCATCCGTTTTTGGATCGCACGATTCCCATCATCACGGACGCCATTTTGGTGGATCCCAAGTTCGGCACGGGCGCGGTGAAAGTGACGCCGGCGCACGATTTCAATGATCACGAGACCGGCAAACGGCACAAGCTGCAAATGATCTCGATCATGAACAAGGACGGGACGCTCAACGCCGAGGCCGGTCCGTTTGCTGGAATGGAACGATTCGTGGCGCGCAAAGCCGTCAAAAAGGCGCTCGAAGAAAAAGGCCTCGTGCGCGGATCGAAGAACCATCAGCTCGTGTTGCCGCGCAGCCAGCGGAATGGTTCGATCGTGGAACCGATCATTTCCACGCAATGGTTCGTCGCAATGAAACCATTGGCAGGCCCGGCGCTCGCTGCGGTTCGGCATGGTCATACGAAGATCATCCCCGAGGATTGGACGAAGACGTACGAGCACTGGATGACGAACATCCTCGATTGGTGCATTTCTCGGCAGCTTTGGTGGGGTCATCGCATTCCGGCATTCCATTGCAGCGTTTGCAGTCACATCACGGTCTCGCGCGAGGATCCTTCCGAATGCGAAAAGTGTCATTCGAAAGAAATCAAACAAGACGAAGACGTGCTCGATACGTGGTTTTCGAGTGGCCTGTGGCCATTTTCGACGCTCGGATGGCCCGAGGATACGCCGGCTTTGCGGACGTTTTACCCGGCGAGCGACATGGAGACGGGGTACGACATTCTGTTTTTCTGGGTCGCTCGAATGATGATGATGGGCATTCATTTCATGGGTGAACCGCCCTTCAAGCGCATTTTGCTGCACGGAATGGTCGTCGACGAAACGGGCGACAAGATGAGCAAAGTGAAGGGCAACGTGATCGACCCGCTGGATTTGATTCACGGCGCGAGTTTCGATTCGGTCGTGGAAAAAGCGCTGCCCGGAGCGCCGCGCGACGAAGCGCTGAAGAAGTTCAAGAAAGCATATCCATCGGCGGCGCAAATGGGCGCAGGGTTTTCCGCCTATGGAGCGGATGCATTGCGATACACGCTTTGCACGTATTCGCCGCAAGCGAGGCGCATACCGCTGTCGCCAAAGAAAATCGAAGGGTACCGCAATTTCTGCAACAAGATCTGGAACGCCACGCGATACGCACTTCCGTACCTCGAAGGCGCGAAGGTCACGAATGCGGCCCCCGCAGCGACGACCTTGACGAATCGGTGGATCTTGTCACGGCTGCATACGGCGCTCGATGCGGCACACCGGGGCTTCGATGAATTCCGGCTCGATGACGCAGCACTTGCCCTGTATCACTTTTTCTGGGGCGAGCTTTGCGATTGGTATTTGGAGCTGACAAAACCGGTGCTCAATCCGTCGGCGGGCGCGACGCCTGGTCCGGAGCAAGAGGAAACGAAGCATGTGCTCGCGTACGTGATGGAAACGGCGATGCGCGCGCTGCATCCATTGATTCCGTTCATCACGGAGGAATTGTGGCAAAGGCTGCCGCGGGCCGAAGGAGCGCCGAAGTCGATTGTGATTGCTGCGTATCCGCAATCGTCGGCGGCGCCTTTCGATGCGGATGCCGAGCGGGACATGGCGGTCTTGCAATCGGTGATATCGGCCGCGCGGAGCATTCGGAGCGAGCACGAAGTGCATCCGGGAGCGGAAGTGCCTTTGCTATTGCGTGCCGAAGGCGAGCGGCTTTTGCGGCTGCTTGCGGCGGAGAGCCGAGCCATTCGGACGCTCGTGAAAACGGCTGGAGACGTGGCCATCGAGGCGCGTGGAGGCGCGCGTCCGAAGGGGTCGGTGATGGGCGTTGCGTCGGGCGTGGACGTGCTCGTGGATTTGCGCGGGCTCGTGGAAGGCGCGAAGGAAGCGGCGCGAATCGAGCGTGAAATCAAGAAGTGCGAAAAGGACATTGCTGCGCTCGAGAAGAAGCTTTCTTTGCCGAGTTTCGCGGAGAAGGCGCCGCCGGAGGTGGTTGCTGAATCGCGCACGCAGCTCGAGGAATTGCGCAAAAAGCGCGCGGGGCTCGAGGAAGCAAAGGGTTTGTCGGCGGAATTGGGGTGACCCCCATCCTTCCCACAACCAATCGTAATCATCCCTCCGATTGCAGCACCTCGCACATGGCAGCATCGTCGCGCGCGCGATGCGTATGAAATGTTCGGGATGGTGCTGGCGCTGCCGACAGCAAAGAACGCTTGACCACAATCAAAAATTCGCTCTATTCTTTTGAAGTAAGAGCATTCCGTCGTGCTGCCAACGTCACCGACAAGGAGAGTCATTGTGCCCGTACGCCGCGTCCATCGAGCTTTGCTGGCCACGTTGACCGCGTCTGCCGCCCTTTTCGCTGCGGCGCCCGATGCAAGCGCTCAGGCGTATCGTGAGGGTCCGCCGCCGCAGCATCGTATTGTATATCGCGACCTCACGCTCTTTCGCTGGAACCCGCTCGGCCTCATTTCGGATGCCCGCATTACGTACCGTTATCGATTGTATAAAAGTGAAAAACTCGCGTTTCGCGACAACTTCATCGCGCTCGGCGTGGCGCCCGCGCTGAGCGGCGCGTTTCTTCGAGGTGGGCCGACGATTGAAATCCAGCCTGCGAGCTTCTTGCAGCTCTGGGGCATCTACGAATACATCGGCTATTTCGGCGCATTCAATTTCTTGCAATCGTATCCCACCGCGGATGCGACGCGGGTCAATTATTCCGACACCGAGCTCGAACGGCGCGGCGAACTGCCGAAAGGCGACCCCGCCAAGAATTATTCGACGTTCGGCAGCCAATTCATCTTCGGCGCCAATCTGCAATTCAAATTCGGACCGGTCGTCGTGCGCGATCAGTTTCGCTTCGGCCGGCCGAAAATGTCCCTCCGAAAAGGGGATCGCGTCTTCTACGACATCTTTTACGACTTGCTCACGGGCAATGACGGCTTTTGGATGACGAACGACGCCGATCTGCTTTTTCAGGCGCTCGACAGCCGCCTCACGCTCGGTATTCGTTATACGATGGGACGAGCGTTTTACGAGGACTACCATTTCGCGCCGGGTGACGACCAGGCCAATGCGCCGGGATCGATTCATCGCGCGGGTCCCATCGCTGCGTGGACGTTCAAAAAGCCCGACGGAGCATCCCTCGAACCGACGGTTTTGCTCGTCATGAATTGGTGGCTGAAATCCCCGTATCGCACGGGGCAAGACGTTTCTCAGGCCGTGCCGTACATCGTCGCTGCACTCAACATCACGGGTGATCTTTTGCCCGAAAAGAAAAAGGCCGATGTGCAATCGACGCCCGAAAAGGCCCCGCCCGCGAATACGCCCTAGGAGCCGGCTCCCTCGGCAGAAGCCACAGCGAGGCGCGCTCGGCTGCATAGCCCCCGGCAGCCGCACCGACGCCACCGCAATAACCCCAAAAACCCTCTTTCTCATGGCCTGGTGCTCATGCTATGACGACGTCACCATGCACGTCGTCATCACTGGGGCAAACCGTGGCATTGGGCTCGAATTCGTTCGCCAGTACCTCGAACGCGGCAATCGAGTGGACGCAGGCGTACGCCATCCCGAATCCGCGCGCGAATTGTCGGCGCTCGCGGCGGGCGCGGGCGGCAGACTTCGCATTTTGCCATGCGACATCGCGGATGACTCGAGCGTCAAGGCCTTCGCCGAAGCCATCGGCAATGACACTTCAGTCGACTTGCTCGTCAACAATGCGGGCATTTTTGGAAGTCGCCAGGCATTCGTGGACATGGATTTTGATGACCTGGCTCGGACGATTACGACGAATGCCATTGGAACATTACGCGTCACCATGGCATTTTTGCCTCATCTGCGTCGAGGCTCGGCGCGAAAAATCGTGATATTGTCGAGTAAAGTGGGCTCCATCGAGAACGACACGAGCAGTGATTTTTATGGCTATCGTATGAGCAAGGCTGCTTTGAACATCGCCTGTAAAAATTTGGCTATCGATCTTCGCTCAGAAGGTTTTACCGTGCTCATCGTCCACCCGGGGTGGGTGCAAACGGCCATGGGAGGTCCCTACGCGCCAACCCACGTCGAAGAATCGGTTGCGGGAATGATTGCGCAAATCGATCGCCGCGGCCCAGCCGACTCGGGCACCTTCTTCGACTTTGCAGGCAACGCAATTCCGTGGTGATACGTTCGCGTCCTGGATGACACCTTGGTGTTTCGAGTAGCCTTTTCCGAACAAGTGACGATGTCACTCGGCGTATTCAATGAGCGCACCGAGAACCGGTTTTACGCGCCCCACCACAACATTTCGTGCACGCGCATCTCGCCGCCAATGCTCACGATGACGCGCAGTTTGTCCCCTTCGGTTTCCACGATATGCGCGGGAAACGCATCGGCCGGGTAAAACGCACTTTTGACGAATCCATTTGCATCCAGCCAAAAAAGGTGCACGCCTTCGGGCGTCGGGCCGTGCATCAAAAGCATTCGCCCACCGCCGAGCCACACGAAGTCCAAGCTCTTGAACGACAACTCCGCAAAGCGCTCGGGCGACGGAAAGTCGTCCCCCACGCTGCGCAATTCCGGCAAATGCGCCCGCAAATGCTTGTAAAGCAGGTCGTACCGCACCTTCGTCAATTTCGGCATACGCCTGTCGGGAGGTGCAATCACGGATAGCGCCTTCGCATCGAACGTGGGCACTTCGACGTGCGTCCGGTACCTATCCCCCAATCGATTTTCACCGATCTCCGCGTCCGACAGAGCCTTCAGCCACCACGAAAATATTGCCAAATCGCCCGTTCCCGCTGCCGATTCGAGCCGCACGACCGATTCCCATAGCGGCCTACGCAGCCGCCAAACCCCGCCGTGGTTTTTCACGACGCACGCGCCTACATAGATGGCTCCATGCGTCACGAATTGCAGCAGAAAGGGTGGTTCGTTCGGAGATGGTTTTTCGAGCCAACGGTCGCGTTTTTCCTTGGTGATTTTTGCGCCCAAGAGGTGCACCGACGCGTCCGAACGGTCGAGCACGAGGTCTTTCGCATCGAGCGCTTTGGGCGCGAGATGCGCAAAGACGTCCGCGATTTCATCGAGCTTTTGCAGAATGTGCGGATTGTTTCCCGGATTGGCGTCTTCGTTTCGAGCCTTGTCCAGGTCGAATCTTACGTCGGCCGGGTAATGAGGTTGGAAGACCTGCGTGAACAGCCGTTCGGCGGTGAGTTTGTCGCCCATGGGAGTTTGTCTTGGCGAAAATTCGCAATCAGAACATCTTCTTGCGTTTGGACGACGGCAAAATGCCGAGCATCTCGCGGTATTTCGCCACCGTGCGCCGCGCGATCCGAATGCCGTCCTGGTCTTCGAGGATCTTGACGATGGCTTGATCGCTGAGCGGATTGTTCTTGTCTTCGGCGGCGATGATTTTCTTGATCGCCTGCTTGACACTCTCCGATGCGATGTCTTCGTCCGCCACGCGCTGGATCGACGAGTTGAAGAAGTACTTGAGCTCGAAGAGGCCCTGCGGCGTGTGCACGTACTTGTTCGACGTGACGCGTGAAATCGTCGACTCGTGCATCCCGACGGCTTCGGCGATGTCACGCAGGATCATGGGTTTCAAGTGCGCAACGCCGCGCTCGAGAAAATCTTTCTGCTTTTCGACGATGCATTCGGTCACTTTGATGATGGTGCGCCTTCGCTGTTCGATGGCGCGTATGAGCCACTGCGCGCTCCGCAACTTCTCGCTGATGAATTCTTTCGCCTTCGGATCCTTCAGCATCCGCTGCGCGAGATTTTCGTTGATGAAGAGCCGCTGCAGCCCCTTGTCGTTGTCCGTGACGACCCACTGCTCGTGATCCTTGAACACGTAGACGTCGGGCGTGATGGCAATCGTCTTGTCGTCGACCTCGGCAAAGTTGCGCGCGGGAACGCTTTCGAGCTTCTGGATTTCTTGCACCGCGTCGCACACTTCGTCGGTGCTGATCTTCAGTGCTTTGGCGATGGCACCAAAGTTACGCCGCTCGACGTTGTGCAAGTGGTCTTTGATGATGGCCTGCTCGATTTCGTCGTAACCGAGCACTTCGGCTTGCACCCGCAGACACTCACCGAGATCACGCGCCGCAACGCCGATGGGATCGAAACGCTGGATCATGGCCAAGACAAACGGGGCATCTTCGGGGTCGAGACCCGCTTCTGTTGCAAGGTCTTCGATCGTGAGGTCCGGTCGTTTGGTCCCGTCTGGGTTTTCCCCGCCCGAGAGATCGAGGTAGCCACGGTCGTCCAGATTGCCGATGACGAGCTCGGCGAACATGCGCTCGTTGTCGACGAAGTCACTCATCTGGAGCTGGAACGAGAGATGCTCTCGCAGGCTCGTGCTCCGCGACAGGTTCTGTTCGATGGGAGGCAGTTCTTCGAAGCCCGAGCGCTGCCCAGGGGGAACTTGCTGGAGCTGTCGGTTTTCGAGGAACTGCTCCCAGTCGACCTCTTTGACCCGTTTTTCCGTGTCACGTGCGGCCAGATCCGTATCGGAATGCTCCGCAATCCGCTCGTTCCTTGCCCCATCGACGTTCGACGTATCACGCGTACCGTTGACGGTTTCGCGTGAGCTCGTCGTATCGGCACCCCCGTCGTCCGCTAGGAGCGGGTTGCCGTCGAGCTCTTTGCGGATTTCCTCGACCAGTTCGAGGCGAGACAGCTGCAAGAGCCGAATCGCCTGCACCAGCTGTGGTGTCATCACCAACTGCTGGGACAGCTTGAACTGGAGTTTCATCTCCATGCCCATCGACAGCTCCCTACCGGGTCGAACACGACCTGCGCCGGCGCGTTTGCCGGAGCAAATGGCAGGTTTTTGACAACCTGGGTGCCCGACTCCGCATCCACACTAGCACCGAAAGTGCTTCGGCCCGAGTCTTGCTTTCAAGTCTTGGTACGAAAAGTCGCTCGGCTGGCGTCAAGCTTGAAAGTCACGGATTGTGTTCCGAAGCACGTCCGTCCAGGGAACACAAAATTAAGGTGGGGTTGGGATTTGAAGCCGGGCCTGGGTTTTGGGACTTGGCGCGCGATTCGAACTCGGGGGGTTTGGGGGGGCCGAGCCTCGCCGTGCTTTTGCGCAAGCAAAAGCACCGGGAGGCGAGCCTCGGACCCCCAACGTGAACCAAACCTCGCGAAGCGCGCGTCCCACGCGCGCGAAGCGAGCGTCCAAGTCAGGGCACGGCTTCCACCTTGTTCATCAAGCCCTGCCGCGTCTCATGAGCGGAGCGCTGCGGCGATGCGTCGTGATCCGTCGGCTCGGCGCCTTGACGATGGGACGAGCGCTTCGCGTGCCGGGTGATCGAGATGCGAATGCCGCTTCGACGAGTCGGTCGAATGGATACGGCTTGACGAGCACGTGGCTGATGCTGCTCGGGTCGACAGTCGGCACGGGTTTTTCGGAACAAACGATGACGCGTGCGTCGGAAGTCACCTTCTCGACGATGCGCTCGATGACCTGCGCAGGATTCAGCGAATCCGCGTGCACGTCAATGATGACGACATCGTAGGTTCGTCTTTCCAACTGCGCGAGGGCATCGTCGATCGTCGCGGATTTCGTGACTCGAGCACCTCGGTTTGCGAGTAAAAGCGCGGTAGCTTCGCGCATGAGATCTTCTTCGTCGAGAAGCAGGATGTTCGATACGTTCATCATGGCGGAGGCGCACCTTGCAGAGCGCGTGCCTGCCTCGATCGCGCGTCGATGTTCGGTGACGGTGCTCACGGGAACTACGTTGTTACCCTGGTAAATCGGGCAATTGTCCATGCATGTGGTCGTCGGTTTGGCCCCGCGTCTGTACCCGAACGATGCTCGCAAGGTTTCGTCGGCGGGCAAAACGGACACCGAAACGAGGACGTCGGTGTCCGTGGACGCCGAAGCGACGTCACGTGCGCGCTTTGTTCCCACGACACTGCGTCGCGAACGTGGAAAGAGCGCCGACCAGCATGTCGTGTCAGTGGGGGCATGAGGCGTCGCGAAAATTCAAAAATACCGCGGCTTTCCAGCGTTCATCGAGCGTGGACGGCATGGATCGAAACGTGCACCTGGGCCGGAGCCAACGGCCTGCTCGGACGGACTCGAGGCAAGCCCGGAAGCTTGCGCGTGGGAATGTTACGGGCGCGTAGGAATTCGGACAAACCCACGCGCAACCAGCGTTCGAAGGCCCGTCAGCGATCCGACCCCGGGGGGGTATGGGGGGGCCGAGCCTCGCCATCGTAAACAAAACTCTCGCGAAGCGCGCGTCCCACGTGCGCTACGCGAGCGTCCAAATCCAGACCCACTATTAAAACGGTGCACGAGGAGGGAGTTGAACCCTCATGCCTCTCGGCGCCGGAACCTAAACCCGGTGCGTATGCCAGTTCCGCCACTCGTGCGTGCGGGCCGGATGCTAGCAGCCCCCGCCAGCCTTTGCACCTCATGCTGGAGCCTCCCCCCCGTACCAAAAGTTCCTGGAGACGGGGAATGGGCGGCCAGGGCCCACGGTTTCATTGCACGATCTTGCCTCCCGGACTACGTTCGGCAGGCTCCGCGCCTTTCAAAGGCCGCAAGAGATCGGGCCTCTACGAACCCGAACGGAGCCAAGGCGAAAAACGATGCTCACCTGGGCGATGAAGAAGCTCTTCGGCACCTCGCACGAGCGTGCCGTACGTCGGTTGCGTCCGAAGGTCGAAGCCATTGGGGCGCTCGAGAAAGACATGAAGAAGCTCTCGGACGCAGAGCTTCGGGCAAAAACGGCGGACTTCAAGACGCAGCTCGACAACGGCGCGACGCTGGACGACCTCTTGATTCCAGCCTTTGCGGTGTGTCGTGAAGCGTCGCGCCGAACGCTCCGCATGCGCCACTACGACGTGCAGCTCATCGGAGGCATGGTGCTGCATCAAGGCTCCATCGCCGAGATGCGCACGGGCGAAGGCAAGACGCTCGTCGCGACGCTCGCCTGCTACTTGAACGCGCTCGAAGGCAAAGGCGTCCACGTCATCACGGTCAACGACTACTTGGCCAAACGCGATGCCGAATGGATGGGCAAGCTCTACGGCGCGCTCGGTTTGACCACGGGCGTCGTGGTCAACCAGCAGAACGACTCGGACAAACACGAAGCGTATCGCTGCGACATCACGTACGGGCAGAACAACGAGTTCGGCTTCGACTACTTGCGCGACAACATGAAGTTCTCGGCGCTCGACTATCAGCAGCGCCCGCTCAACTACGCCATCGTCGACGAAGTCGATTCGATCCTCATCGACGAAGCGCGCACGCCGCTCATCATCAGCGGTCAGGGTGAACGTTCGAGCGACAAGTACCGCGTCATCAACGAGATCATCCCGCGCCTGCGCAACGAAGAGCACTACAACGTCGACGAGAAAGGCCACACCGTCACGCTCACCGACGACGGCGTGGAGATGGCCGAAAAGCTCCTCAAGGCGATCGGCGCGATCCAAGGGAAAAACCTCTACGACCCGGTCAACCTCGAGACGCTCCACATCATGAACCAGTGCCTTCGCGCGCACTCGCTCTACAAGCGCGACGTCAACTACCTGGTGCGTGATGGCAAGGTGCTCATCGTCGACGAGTTCACGGGGCGCGTGCTCATCGGGCGAAGGTGGTCCGATGGTCTGCACCAAGCCGTCGAAGCCAAGGAAAACGTGCGGATTCAGGAAGAGAGCCGCACGATGGCGACGATCACGTTCCAGAACCTGTTCCGCATCTACAAGAAGCTCTCGGGCATGACCGGCACCGCCGATACCGAAGCGTCCGAGTTTCACAGCACGTACAAGCTCGACGTCGTGATGATTCCGACGAACAAGCCGTGCATTCGCGTCGATGAACAAGACGTCGTTTACAAGACGGAGCGCGAGAAGTTCACGGCCGTCGTCAACGAGATCATGGAAAAGCACGAGAAGGGACAACCCATTCTCGTGGGTACGACGAGCGTCGAGAAGAGCGCGGCGATCAGCAAGATCCTCACGAAGAAGAAGATCAAGCACAGTGTTTTGAACGCCAAGCAACACGAGAACGAGGCGTACGTCGTGGCGCAGGCGGGTCGCAAAGGCGCGATCACCGTCAGCACGAACATGGCCGGCCGCGGCACCGACATCTTGCTCGGCGGCAACCCCGAGATGCTCGCGAAGCTGCGTTTCAAAGAGCAAAACCGTTTGCCCGAAGCGGAGCCCGAAGCGTTCGAAGCGCTCGTCGAAGAGCTTCGCAAGAGCTGTCAGGAGGAAGGCGAAGAGATCCGAGCCGTCGGCGGTCTTTACATCGTCGGCACCGAACGACACGAATCGCGCCGCATCGACAACCAGCTCCGCGGTCGCGCAGGTCGCCAAGGCGATCCGGGTTTGTCGCGTTTCTACCTGTCGCTCGAAGACGATCTCATGCGCATCTTCGCCGGCGATCGAGTCAAGAACCTGATGGAAAAGATGGGCATGCCGGACGACGAGCCCATCGAGCATCCGTGGGTGACCAAGAGCGTCGAAAACGCGCAGAAGAAGGTCGAAGAACGCAACTTCGACATCCGCAAGAACCTGCTCGAGTACGACGACGTGATGAATGCGCAGCGCAAGAACATCTACGAAGTGCGCCAGCAAATCCTCATGGGTCGTTACTTCCCCGACATGGTCGATGAAGACGGCAAACCCACGGGCGAGAAGCGAACGATCAAGCCGCTCGCGCGCATCGTCGAGGATGTCACGCCCGATGTTGGGTACTTGCTCGGCATGTTCGCCGCCGATCCCGTGATGCCTCGCGACAAGGACGGCAACCCGCGAACGCTCTCGCGCAAGGACTTCGAGAAGATCGAGAAGTTCGTCGAAGTGTCGAACCTGCAAAAGGAAATCTACACGCGCTACGGCGTGAAGGTCGACTTCGAGAACCGCGAAGACAAAGCGGCCGAGATCTTCGACGAGTGCGTCTCGACAATCCCGCTCGCATTGACCGAACAACGCGAACGGTTGCTCGACCTGCTCGACGGAATCATCGCGTCGATGGTGGAAGAGTCATGCCCGCCGCGGAAGCCGCCGGAGGATTGGGATTGGGGCGGGATTTTCCAGGGCTTCAAGGACCACTTCGGGATCGAGCTACCCGACGACATCGCCGAACACGCCGACATTCAAGAGCTCGCGCACGACTTGTTCGACCGCGCAGAGAAAGCGTTCGAAGCGCGCGAGAAGGAGATCGGAACGGAGCTCCTTCTGCGCATCTTCCGCCACATCTACTTGGAGGAGCTCGACAAGTCCTGGGTCGATCACTTGACCGACATGGACCACCTGCGTGACGGCATTGGTCTACGCGGGTACGGCCAGAAGGACCCGAAGCAGGAGTACAAGAAGGAGGGCTACAACCTCTTCGTGACGATGGTGGCGCGCGTGCAGTCGAACGTGGCGACGAAGGTCTTCCACGTGAAAGTGCGTCGCGAGGAAGAAGAGCAAGCCATCGAAGCGAGCGATCTGGCGCGGCATGCAGCCGAGCTCGAGCATGCGGTGGCGCATCACGACGAGGAGCTGCCGGCGGGCGCTTCCGAACAGCCGCCCGTGCAAGAGCCAGTGGTCACGGCGGACATGGAGTGCCCGTGTGGTAGCGGCAAACCATTCCAGAAGTGCCATGGCGCCGGTGACGAGGAAGAGGCGTCCGTATGATCGAGCCCGGCGCCATGCGTCCCACGCATCCCTCCATGGCCCTTGCGGCCTACCTCGAGCGTCTCGTCCGCGGGCGTCGCGTGGCGGTGCTCGGCGATGTGACGCTGGCGTTCGGTGAGAGGCTCGTCGATCGCGGCGCGCGGCTCGTGCACGTCTACGATCCCAATGCAGCACGCGTGGCCGAAGTCTTGGCGCGTACGGCGGGCCAAAGGCCGCGGCATCTGACGCACGCCGTGCTCGAAGGTGACCTCGGGGTTCGCGACGGCGCTTTCGACGTCGTCGTCATCCCCGACTTGACCGTGTTCTCCGAACCAACCGACGCACTACGCAAAATGCGGCGACTCGTGGGCTCGACGGGCGTCGCCGTCGTCGCGTCGTCCAACGCCGAAGCACCACGCAGGCTCCTCGACAAACCCGGTTCGGACAAACTCTCCTCCACCGACTACTACGGCCTCTACGATCTCGTATCGCTCCAGTTCCCAGTCGTTCGAATGCTCGGCCAAGCGCCGTTCGTCGGGTACACCCTGGCGGACTTCGGTGCGTCCGGTGAATTGGAAGTCAGCGTCGACACGTCGCTGCTCGATGTCACAGAAGAACCCGAGGTCTTCATCGCTGTGGCAAGCGAGCGGAAGATCTCGCTCGATCCTTTCGTCGTCGTGGAGCTCGCGCTTGCCGATGTGCGCAAAGCAACGGGGGCCACGGCCGCAGCCGAAAGCACGTCAGGTGCCGCAGAGGTTCATGCCAAAGAACTGGCTGCGATTGCCGTGCGCGAAGTGGAACAACGTGCGGCGCTCGAAGAGCATGCATTGCGCGCACAGAAGTCGGTCGCGCGTATGGCAGAGCTCGAAGAGAAGCTCGAAAAATTGCGCGAGGTCGAGTCGCGTGCAGCCGATACGCACGTACGCGCCGAGCGTTTGACGCATCAGATTCGGGACCTCGAGGAAGAGCTGCGGCGGCAGCGGGATCGTGCAACCAAGCTTGCCAAGCAGCTCGACGACGAGAAAAAGGCGCGGACGAAGGCCGAGGTGGAGCTCGGTTTGTCGCGCGGTCCAAAAGAAGTTCCGGGAACGAAAGAACGTATCGAGCAGCTCACGCAGGAAGCGCAGGCGGTGCGTTCGCGTGCGATGGAGCTCGAAGGGGAGCTGGCGGCGGCCGAGATTGGCCTCAACGATCTCGTGAGTGAGCGTGCGGATTTGCGCGCGCACGTTGCGCAGCTCGAACAGCGATTGGCGCAAGCGGAAGCGAAGGCGCCGGATCCGTCGCTCGTGGAGAAACGCGACAAGCTGGAAGCCGAGCTCGAGCGAGCGCGTGCGGAAAAGCTGGAAGCCGAGCGGCGTGGTCGCGCGGATGCGGAAGCGCTCGACGCGATGCTCAAGGAACGCGATCGTTTTGCCGAGACAAACGCCCAGCTCGAAAAGCGCGTGGCCGAGCTTGCTACGGAGCGCGAAGCGCTTTCGGCGGAGCTGGAGGCGCTCGAGGGCCGTTTGCGCGAGCGTGGACAGCGCATCGTGGCGCTCGAGCGAGACCTTCTGGAAGGGCTTCGCGTGGGCAAGGAGCTGGTCGAGGAGTTGGATGAAGCGCGGTCGCTTGGAGCCGGAGCTGGCAGTGCGACTGGGAATGGCTCGCCGTCTGCGGATGGAGGGAGCAAGGCGCCGGCGGCGACGGTATCGAGTCCGGTAGCGGTCGCATCGGCGGCACCGGAGGTCCCGAATGCAATGACGGCGCAGCTCGACATGCTCGCGACGCGTGCAGCGCGAGCCGAGGCGGATCTCGAAGCGGCGCGGTGGCGCATTTCGCAGCTCGAACACGCCGCGATTGGATCCGAGCGAGACGATATCGAGCCGGCGGCCATTGCGGTCGAATTGGAACAGGCGCTCTTGGCATCGCAACAGGAATTGGCGACATTGCGCCGAGCGGTGGGTCCCGAGGGGAACCATGTGGTCGCGGGTGTGGTGGAGCAATCGGTGCTCCTGCATCAGGTGGCGAGTCAATTAGGCGGGGCAGTCGGCTGAAGGTTTGGCTGGGATAGCCATTGCGACACGGTCGGGCAAGCGCCTTACGGCAAGTACAGCCGATTCGTCGGAATGATCTGCTGCGGCCGACTCGCGCTTTGCCACCGTAGCTGAATGACCGACGTATTGACCGTGTCGTAATAATCCACGCGAACGTTGTACCTACGGCCGGCGACCAACGTAATGGGAGCGCTGCTCATCGAAACCGTCGAATTGTGCAGCGTCCAGTGATCGATGATGAGCTGGTTGTTCAGCCAGACGCGCACGGCCCCGTCGGACGTCGTCGTGAACGTGTACGCTTGCGAGTATTGCGGCTGCACCTGACCGGTCCACCGAACGGAGAAGTTGTCGCCTTGAGAACCCCACGTGAAGTTGATGTACGGGTCGGTGAACGTCGCGTACAGGTTCGTGAAGTTCGTCGTTGCAAAGTATTGACCACGCAAGCCGGTTGGCGTGGTGGCGGTGCTGTTGACGACGAGCGTGGCGGAATCGCTGGTGACCGAGCCGGATGAAGAACTGACCACGCAGCGGTATTGCGCGCCATTGTCGTCGTAAGGGGCCGCCGGCGTCGTGTAGCTCGATGACGTGGCTCCGGAAATATTGGCTCCGTTTTTCTGCCATTGATAACTGAGCCCCGACCCGCTGGCAGTCACGGTAAACGTCGCCGTTTGACCCACCGTCACGGTCGTATCGACCGGCTGCTGCGTAATCGTCGTGCCCGAAGGCGGAACGGCGTTGAAAATATCATTCCAAAGCACCGTCTTGTACGTGCCGTTCGTGGCCGATACGCCGGACGACGGCGACGTGGCGACCATGAGTTTTCGCTCTCCGGGCCAAACCACTGCGGTGTAAAGCGTATTGGACTTGGAGACCGCATGCATGAGGTTCCGGGCCTCGGTGAATCCAATCTTGGTCCCCGCGTTTTTGTGGTTCGTGATGCCATTGTAGAGCGAATTGTACCGGGTCACGCTATCTGAAGGTTGTGGCGCCCCGGAAGAAAGCAAGAAATGATTGGTCAAGACGATCGCGTTCGACAGCGGCGATACGGCGGTGCGCGTCTTGGTCCCGAATCCACCGCTCACCCTCGCATCGTATTCGATGACCGTCGGGAGCAGCGATTGCGGATGAGGCACGGAAAAAGCGACATGAAAGATGAGCGACAAGGGTACTTTATTGGCAACGCCCGATGCAAAAGACGACGGCGCCGTGGACAGCGATATGGTTTCCGCAAGCTCGCGCGCGGCGAGAGCCGAAGGCGTCGGATTGGCAAAAGGCAATCCATTTTCGTCGATGCTGGCGTCATTGGCAGAAATGTAGAGGCCATCTTCTCGAATGGTGGCAATACCGCTGCCGATCATGCCGAACCACATGGCATCCATCGTCGATCCGAGGCCCGATTCCGTAGGATCGGACGCGATGATCATGGCGTCGGCCATGTTGAAAATGGGTGCATAATCCCAATTTCGGCCGATGACGTTGTCACCATCGGGCGTCAGCGTTCCCCACGCGGAGAATTGGCTGCATTGAGCAAGCTCGAACATGTCTCCGATTTGGAGGACTTTGAGGTCGTTCAGGGCGATTTCACGACCGAGCGCCGGAACGATGCGGCTACTGGGATTGGGCAACGCTTCCTGAATGCCTTGGAGCATTCCCGTCAATTCTGAATTGAAACGCGCCGGGAGGTTGAAATACACCAGACCACTTATCGCTTCATTCCACGTGACAGGGCCCGAGCTATTGAGAAAGGCCGCCATGCCATTGACACTGCTGATGATTTGCGAAGCCGCGAGCACGCCGTGCGCTTTGCCCCGCTCGGTATGCGTGCCGCGCAGCATGAGGAATGGGAATCCATCCACCGTGCCTCGAACGCTCTGCCCATAACTCGACGTTACCGTCACGAGACGCTGGGCTGCCTCGCCAATCACTTCTTCTTCGTCATTTTGATAATTGATTTCGTCGTATGCAACGCAGTTTGCGAGAACCAGCAAACTGCACATCAGTACTGCGCCGCGTATCGCCTGGGCTCGAGGGACGTCTCGCTTTGTTTGGCTTTTATGTGGGTTCATTGGGCACTCCTCACTCAAGTGACAAAAACCACCACACGCGAAGTGGATTGCGCACCCGCATCCATGTAGGCGTAAAGCGACAGCCAATCCTGACATGGTCGAAAAAAATTCGTCACGGTCGGGTGTCTCGATTACCTACACGCATCAGTTGCGCACCTTGACCCCATGTGAACGAAATTTTGAATACAGCATGATTGCGACACTGAACGAGCGTGTGCCCTTGGCGGTCACCACACGTTAGTGTTCACACACAATCGTGGCTGCGAGCGACCTTGTGTGAGCATGTGTGACAAATTGCTTCATTACACGACATCAACTGTCGTCGTTCGTCATGTACTGACGAAGCCAACATTCGGCCGCACGAATATCGCGGGACACCGTGCGTTCGGAGACGCCAAAAACCGCTCCGATTTCCTCGTACGACATGCCGCCGAAATAATGAAGCTCGATGACCCGGGCTTTACGCCCATCGAGCTGCGAAAGCGCAACCAATGCTTCGTCGAGCGCAACGAGCTCGCCAGGAATCTCGTTGGGAATGAGCGTCTCGTCGAATCCGATGGGCTCGTTCTTGCGCTGGCCGCGCTTATGAGCGGCTACATGGCGCGCGTGATCAACGAGGATACGTCGCATGATGCTTGCCACGAGCGCCAAAAAACGGATCCGATCCATCGGCGCCGTGGGTTCGCCCGCGGCGATGCGGACAAACGCTTCCGAAACGAGCGCCGTCGGCGTAAACGTATGCCCCGCTCGCTCGCGCTGCATATACGCCGTAGCAATGCGATGAACTTCTTCATAAACGAGAGGCGCTACGCGATTGAGCGCCTCCCTATCACCCTCACTCCAAGCACGTAAAAGCTGCGTGATGAGTGTCGTATTCTTGGTCGGCATGACGCGTACTGGCCATCTCCCTCCCAAGTACCTCGATGAGCCCAGTAAATCGATCATGCCGCCGCGTCAATCAAGTTCCTTCTGTTCAGGACGTACTTTGCTTCGACCATGAACACGTCTTAAGGAATTGTCGTCGAGCGTTCGATGTTCGTGCCGATGTCGTCAACGAACTGACGAATCCCATGCCGTGCGTGCATCGCGCCGCTCGCAGCACGCGACAATGCGATTTGATTGGCGTTGTCACGAGCACGATTGACGCCGCGCGAGGCGCGTGCATCATGTTGAGCTGGAGCACCGGCGCATGTCGTCAACCGATTCGCATCCAGATCAGCAGCACATCACCTACGTCGGAAAGCATGAAGTCACGTACGACACCGATGACCTCATGGTGATCCGCGTGCATGGCAATATCTCGGTGGACGACGCGCGCGGGCTGGCGCTTGCGGAGCGAAAAATATGGGCGAATAACGTCGCCGTCTACTTGCTCGTCATCGTCGACAAAACCGTTTCGATTGACAGCGGCCTGCTTGGAGAGATCAAGTCGCTCTATGCGGGAAGGCCTCCGCACTTGTCGGCGCTCGTGGGTGCGAGTTTCACTCTCCAAACCGTGGGATCCGTCATCAATCGAGCTCTTCGCATGCTCGGCCGCCCCTCGTCTCTTCGTTTTTTCAAGGACGAAGCCGACGCTCGTGCATGGTTTGACGAAGAACGCGCGAGACGAGCGGCGCCCGATGCGTAAGTTTGTCGAAACAATCACGTAGCGCGTAGCATTATTTGGCAATCACGGGAAGCACGATGGCCGATGGCGCTTCGCGTGAACGGGACACCTGCTGCACGGCCGTGATGAAGTCCGCTTCGGTCGCCTCGAAAATGTTTTTTACGTATTTTTGCGGATTGCGAAATGCACCATTATGATAAAAATCATCCCCCAGGTACAAATCCGCTGGCGCATGCGCAAATGCCTCGTCCTTCGGAATACCATAAGGTTCACGATCGAGGAGCATGGGCAGCGGTGCATCCGCATTCAAAGGCGAGAAAACCCTGGTCTCGAGATGCACGCCGTCACGCATGGGAATCATCACGGTTTTCACGTCGTAACGCTTCGGCGGCGCGGAAGGATCAGCGGCCGATGCCGACGCGGGAGGATTGACGCAGGGTTTGTCCGCGATCTTCGCCGCCGATGGGATTGCAGGCGGCGCATGAACTTTTGGCGCATCACCACCGCATGAGATGATGCACGCTATGATCGGCAAGAAAAACCCGTGATGTCGCATGTCGTCGACGATAGCACGGGCGTCTTTCGCCATCCGAGAATTTCGATCGAAGCCGATGGCGCTCCGATGCCAATTGGTTTAAAGTGCCACGGCTGGCACGACGAAGATCGGGAGAATCATCATGGCATGTTCGTGGGAGCGGGTGGCTTTCGGTTCGACGGAAATGCGCGTAACGCCGCTCGGGCTCGGATCGGCATACGGGCTCGAGGCGCGGGATGTCGAGCGGGCGGTCGAGCGCGGACTGAATTATATTTATTGGGGGTCGGCCCGGCGTCCTTCGTATGCCGAGGCCATTCGTAACCTGGGTCCATCACGCCGCAAAGATTTGGTCCTGGTCGTACAATCGTACACGCGCATTGCGTCCTTGATGCGCGGCTCCGTCGAGCGAGCCTTGCGCGACTTCAAGACCGACTACACGGATCTGCTGCTCCTCGGTTGGTGGAATGATCCTCCGCCGCGAAACATCGTCGATGCAGCGCTCGAAATCAAGGCCGCGGGGCTCGCGCGGGGCATTCTCATTTCATGTCATCATCGTCCCTCGTTTGCCTCGTACATCGACGACCCCGCGTACGACGGGATCATGGTGCGTTACAATGCCGCTCATCCGGGCGCTGAATCCGAAGTATTTCCGCACCTATCGCGGCGGCGGCCAGGCGTGGTCGCTTATACGGCGACAAGATGGCGAGCGCTCTTGAATCCGAAATACTTGCCTTCGGACGAACCTGCGCCGAGAGCGTCGGATTGTTATCGGTTCGTTCTGACGAACCCGAACGTCGATGTTTGCTTGACGGGTCCGTCGAATGCTGCAGAGCTCGACGAGGCCTTGGCGGCGCTCGACCGAGGGCCCCTGTCGGACGATGAAATGGCGTGGATGCGGCGCGTGGGGCAGCACGTGCACCGGACCGCGAATGCGCAGCAATTCATGAAAGCCGTGAGCGTGGCCGAGCGCGTGCTCGATGCGGCAAATTGGGTCTCGCACAAGCTCGACCGCCGATGAAGCGAAACGTCAAGCGCTCGCAGGCTTGCCCACGAATACCATGGGCACGTTCCCTTTCGGCCCCAGCGTGATGCCTCGACGAATTTGTTCGACCGGTTTCGCGGCCATGGGCCAAAATCGATATTCGCGCAGCATCGTCCCCACGATTACTTTCATTTCGAAGAGCGCAAATGCAGCGCCAAGACACCGTCGCGCTCCCCCGCCAAAAACGATGAATTCGAACGGTGACGGCTTTTTCGACAAAAACCGCTCGGGCTGAAATCGTTCGGGTTCTGGATACAGATCTTCACGGTTGTGCAGCAAGAGAGGCGACGGGACAATCGCTTCTTTGCGCCCAAATCGATATTTTCCGAGCGTCATGGGCTCGCGAATCACGCGGCCCACGTCCACGACCGGCGGAAACATTCGCAATGCCTCGTGACACGCGGCGCCCAAAAATGGAAGCGACGCAAGCTCCGCCGCATCGCCGTTGGGCCCCAGCGAATGCACTTCCGACAATACGCGCTCGAGGTGCGTGGGATGCCTGTGGAGCATGTCCACGAGCATTGCGATCGACATCGCGGTCGTCTCGTGTCCAGCAAAAAGAATTGCCCGTAATTGTTCAGCAATTTCGACATCCGTCAACGCATCGCCATCTTCATCACGCACGCGCACGAGCAGCGACATGATATCGTCACCTGGGTGCCCCGATGCGCGTTTTTTGCGAATTTGTTCGACCACGAGCGATTCGAGCGTTTTGCCCGCGCGCACGAGGCGCGCCCAAGGCCCCAAACCACCGAAATCACGGCGCAACCATGGGAAAATGAGCACGAATGGACTCAACGAATGAATGAGCTCGAGCACCGTGGCCCTGGTTTTCTGCTGCTCCGCTTCGTCTTCGACGCCGTACACGACGCGCAAGATGACATCGAGCGCCATCGATTGCGCCGCTTCGAGGAGCGAAAAGGTTTGTCCTGGAATCAGGGCGGAGAAGGTGGACCTCGTGATGTCGGCCATCGTGGATCCATAATTTTTCATCGCGCCCGATTGAAACGGCGGTGATAATAGTTTTCGATCACGCTTGTGACGCGCCCCGGTCGATACAGGGAGCGACGTGAAGCCGAAAATCGGCGCGGTCACATCGACGCCCCGAGGATCGAACGCGTCCGAATCGGCCGTGTAAATGTCACGAATGACCGACGGATCCCCCGTGAACGTGGCCGTCTCTTCCGGAATGCTGATCCGAAATGTATCGCCATACTTCATGGCAAGCGCTTTGACGAGCGGCCGCGGCGGCATGAAGGTCATGCGCATGCGATCGACGAACGTCCACGAGGGAGGGCCGGGAGGAACCATCGCTACGGGCTGAAAGGTGGTCATAGTGGATGTAGACACTGACTACATCCAAAAGTTTCCACTGTCTACATCGAAAGAGTTTTGCCGTTGAAGGTGTAATACGTGCCGTCGACGTCCATGTGCGCTCCGTTCGGGTCGTGCAGCGTCATGTTGGTGCACCGTTCGAATCCACAACCGGGCGAGGATTTCGTCTCGATGGAGAAAATCAACTTACCTGCAGCATCGCTGACGGCAATGGCGGTGTCCTCGCCTTTGCAGAAGAGCTCGATGCCAGAAAGAGGCATCATGGTGGATGCGTCTTCGACGGTCGCGTCGAAGGTCATGGTCGTATCTTCCCAGCAACCGCAGAGGCTCATACCGCAATCGTCGCCGCCCGATGTGCTGCTGGAGCTGCTCGAGCTGCTTCCGGTGGTATCGCTGCCGCCACACGAAAAGCCGCTCGTTGCGAAGAAACACACGACCGCGGCAAACACGAGAAAGGATTGTGTTCGTTTCATGTGCCGAGTATAGGAGAAATCGGCGTATGAAGTCACGCGCTTCGGCCAGGCAGAACACGCCCTGCGGGCGAATCTTGCCGAGCCGCGCGCACGATGCGAATCCGTGCTAGAGCGTTGGCCTGGAGAAACCCGATGACCGAGATCCCGATCTACCAAGTGGACGCGTTTGCGAATCGACCGTTCGCAGGCAATCCGGCGGCCGTTTGTCCCCTCGAAACGTGGCTCCCCGACGAGACGCTTTTGGCGATTGCTGCCGAAAACAATCTATCCGAAACGGCGTTTTTCGTGCGTCGTGGAAATGAATTCGACCTGCGTTGGTTCACACCGACCGTCGAAGTCGAGTTATGCGGCCATGCAACGCTCGCGTCGGGCTTCGTGGTCCTCGAGCGAATCGAGCCAACCTGGAGCCAAGTTTCATTTCGCACGCGTAGTGGTGAATTGGTGGTCAAGCGTGCGGGTGGCAAGTGGTCGCTCGAATTGCCTGCGCGGCCGCCATTGCCGACGATCGTCACGGGAGACCTCGTCGAGGCCCTTGGCGAGAGGCCCACGTTTGCATTGCAAGCGCGGGACCTCGTGGCGGTGTACGACAATGCCGACGTCGTTCGTCGCTTGAAACCCGACATGGCGCGTATTGCGGCATTGCCCACGTTTGCTGTGGCCATTACCGCGCCAGGGAGCGACGCTGATGCAGATGTCGATTTCGTTTCGAGGTTTTTTGCGCCGGCCAAAGGTGTGCCGGAGGATCCCGTCACGGGATCACTTCATTGCACGCTCGTACCTTATTGGTCGGGTAGGCTCGGGCGCACGCGAATGCGCGCGCGTCAGGTGAGCGCTCGCGGGGGCGAGCTCGAATGCGCGCTCGCCGACGACCGCGTCGAGCTCACGGGAGGCGCCGTGCTGGTGCTCGAAGGGCGCATGCGGTTTTGAATCAGCCAATGCCGATTCGTTCTTCGGGCAAGCGGTACGCGCGCGATGCGGCCTGATTCGCCAATGCCAAGGCCAGCGTGAGCGGCCCGATGCGGCCGATGAACATCGCCACCGTCAGCGCCAGGCGTCCCGCCGTGCTGAGTGACGTCGTAATGCCCGTCGATAACCCAACGGTGCCGAATGCGCTTATCGTTTCGAATACGATGGCAAATGGATGCGCCGGTTCGATGAGCAGCAAAATGAAGATCAGTCCCGCCACGAGGGTTGCGGTGAGCAGAGCGACGCCCATCGCGCGCCTCACGATCGTCGCGGGAATGGTCCTTCCCAAAAGGCGCGGAGCTTCGTATCCGCGCAATTCCGCGCGAAGCGTGGCATATAAAACCGCCACCGTCGTGACCTTTACGCCACCGCCGGTCGATGCGGGTGCCCCTCCGACGAACATGAGCACGCACGTGAAGAACCACGTAGCATGCGACATGGCGCCAAAATTGACCGTTTGAAAACCTCCCGACCGCGTCGTGACCGATTGAAAAAGCGCCGCGAGAAATCGGTTCGGTACGGACAAGTGACCGAGCGCCCTGCCCCATTCCAATACAAGAAATCCAACGGCTCCAACGACGATCAAAACCGCCGTCGTCATCACGACGACCCGCGTGTGCAAACTCAATCGCGTCGGGCGAATGCCGCGCAAACGCACGTAGAGCCAGCGCATGATCTCGTCATGAACGGGAAATCCCAAGCTTCCAATGAAAATGAGAGAAATGATGACGGCATTGGTCCCCAAGGAACCGACGAGCGGCGCCATTCCTTCGCGAAAGAGGGAAAAACCGCCGTGACAAAACGCATTGACACCGTGAAAGACGGCGGCCCACCAAAGACTGCCACTGCCGGACAAAGGCGCACCCTCGGTAGGCGGCATGCTCGTCTCCGGATATTGCTCGAAAACGGCCAATAGTAAAAAGATCCCAATGCCCTCGGCGAGCAACGTATACGCCACGATGGAGCGCAAACTTCGGCGCAGATTCGAAAACGATTCGGCGTCGATCATTTCCGCCATCACGCGCGCATCACGGAGTCGTAAGGAGCGACCTGCAAGAATGGCAAAAAACGTCGACAATGCCATGATGCCAAGCCCGCCCACTTGCACGAGACTCAACAAGACGGCTTGGCCAAATGGCGTATAAACGACGGCAACGTCGTGCACCGAAAGACCCGTCACACACACGGCGCTCGTCGCCATGAACAATCCATCGACGAACGATGCATCCTCGATGCGACGCACGGCTTGCGGCAGCGTGAGCATGAAAGCCCCGAGAAGCGCAGTCACTCCGAACGAAAGGAGCATGAGGCGCGCGGGGTGCTGCGTGGCCGTTGCCAGCAATCGTTCGAGCGGACGGCGCCCGAGCACACTGATGTTCGTCAAGACAAACACGAATACCGTGTAACTCCGATATTGCGCGACCACGTCCGTTTGTGCGCCGGACGTAGCGACCGCGAGCAGCACCCACTTTTCGATGATGCTGGCGACGACGAGCACCAAGACGATACCAAATGCGGCCCAATGTCGCTTGCCTCGATCGGCCGGCGCCTGTCCCACCGCCATGGATGCCACCGTTCGCTCGAGCACGATGAGCGCGACGATCCATGCGGGCACGAGCAGTGTCTCGATGGCGGTGAGGATCATCGAGATGCGCGGCGTGATGGCCAACGCGAGGTCGACGGCGAGAAGCGCCGCGCTGCCGAGCAAGAGCGTTGCTGGCCGCGTCCAAGCGAAGGGCGGTCTGGGAGCTGCGAGACCCGCCTTGAGCGCCACGACGGCCTGTGCGGACGCGGGCTCTTGCAGAAGCGACGCGCGAGCCCGGCGCCACGCCGTCGTTTCTTGCTCAGGCTTGGGAAGTCCGGGCGGCGCCGGCGGTTGCATGCGCGCATTCACCCAGCCAATTCGTCGACTGTCAAGCCGATCATGCTATTTTCACACGAGAACTGGCTCTCGCCGCCCCCTTTGTGGCAAGCTCGGCGCAACCAATTGCCATGAAAGCCAAGAGTGTACTCGTGATCGGTCTCGGCCGGTTCGGGACTGCGATTGTCGAGACCCTTTGGAAACAGGGCGCCGAGGTCATTGCAGTCGACGACGACGCGGATGCCGTCGATGCTGTCAAGGACAAAACATCGGCGTCATTCGTTGGTGATGCAACGAACCCCAAGGTCCTCGAGGGGATTGGCGCGCAATACGTCGACATTGCGGTCCTCACATTTGCCGAACATTTCGAGCCGCTGGTGCTCTGCGCCGCATCGTTGAAGCGTCTCGGCGTCAAGGAAATCATCGCGCGCGCGGCGACGGACAGGCAGGCCGACATTTTGCGTACCATCGGCGTCGATCGCGTCATTCAGCTCGAAAAAGAAATGGGGACGCGGGTAGGCGCGGACATTACGACGCCACTCGCGCAAGACTTACTGGAGCTTGCGAGCCATTACCGCGTGGTGCCTTGGGTCGCGCACGGCGTGCTCGTCGGACAAACGCTCGCGAATGCCGCCATTCGTCGGCGCTACAGCATCAACGTCCTTGGCGTCCGCTCGCATGCTGCGGGCGTGACCGAGGGTCCACCGAAACTCGAAATTCCCAGTCCGGACTACGTCATCAAAGACGGCGATACGCTGCTCTTGGTCGGGGAAAACGACATGATGCAGAGGTTCGTGCACGAGGTCGGGGATTGACAGCCCGTCGATTTATCTGCTGATAATTCAACGGGCTGCCACCAACCTTGCCGCTCAGCCAGCTTCCCCGGTACGGACATATCGCTAATGCCCAATCGTTCTTCGAGCAGCTCTTCGATGTACCTTGCTTGGTCGACGGGCATGGAAGCAAGACGAATGTTTTGTCCGTCGGCGAGAATGGCGGACAAGTGAAACGAACGGCTCGTGCCGTTTTTGCCTTGGCTGATCTGTTCCTCGCAATAAAGTTGTTTGATGTCCTCCCGTGCAAGCGTGTGGTTTCCTATCCACGGAAGGGGTGCGTGGCGCACCGTGAATGAATGCGTATCGAGGTGAAACGTGGTGCGATTGACGTACCCTGCAAGGGTGTAATACGTGAGCCCCACCCCGACGGCGACGTGAGCAATCGGAAAGATGACTGCAATGATCGCAAACGGGCCGGGACCTTTCGTGGCGGTCGAATACCAGAATACGAGGAACGCGTCCCAGGCAATGCAAAAGAACGTGAGGAAGATGAAGTGCGGGGCGAACCAGCGACGAATGATGGTAATCGAGCCGTCTTTCTTCGGAGCATTGCGATAACCAGGCGCGGTGAGCTTCGCTTCGGTCTCGCGCACCACGATACCTTGGGGGCGTGGAGCTCGTACTCGTTCGCGCTGAGCGATGGGTGCGGAGCGCCGCACGCGCACGCGATCGGCAAACGAAAACACCGCATTGCAATTGCGGCACTTGGCCATGGATGTGGGCAGGTCGACGTCTTCGGCGAGGATCCGAGTTCCACATTCGGCGCAATCGATTTTCATGAGGATGTCGTTTGGTGAAAGCCAAAGCTTGCCATACCGCATGTGGAAGCGGATGTCGAGCGCTTCGCAGGATAGGAGCAGTCGGCACGTGGACAAGGCCAGTGCCTGCGGGAGGCGCCGGCCTGTCCGTGGATGACGATGCTCAGCCGGTTTTACGCCGCAGTCGGCGCAATGCAGCGACGAATGCGCCGAGCACGACGATCACGCCGGACGCTGGTCCGCGAGGCGAAGCATTTGCGTCGATTCTGCAATCGCACCCGCCGGCTTCGCCAACGGTATTGCCGCCAGTGCCCTCGCCACCTCTGCCGCCGTCTCCGCCAGCACCGCCAGCACCACCACCATTGCCACCAGCGCCGCCAGCACCACCGGCGCCACCTTGCCCACAGTCCGGATCGGGATCGGTCGGGCAATCGTCGTCATTGTCGAGGATGCCGTCGTTGTCGTCGTCATCGTCGCAAGCGTCGCCGACTCCGTCGCCATCGGTGTCTTCTTGCCCCGGATTCGCGACCATTGGACAATTGTCCATCCCGGTGTCCACACCGTCACCGTCGGTGTCCGGATCGCACGCGTCGCCGATGCCATCGCCATCGGTATCTTCTTGGTTCGGGTTTGGCGCGTACGGACAATTGTCCATAACATCGACGATGCCGTCGCTGTCGTCGTCGTCATCGCACACGTCGCCCTGCCCATTGCCGTTCGTATCTACCTGGTCGGGATTGGCGAGGAGCGGGCAATTATCCATGCCGTCGACGATGCCGTCGTCGTCGTCGTCGTCATCGCACACGTCACCCGATCCATCGGCATCGGTATCTTGTTGATCCATGTTCGCGATGAGCGGGCAATTGTCCATGCCGTCGATGATCATGTCGTTGTCGTCGTCGGCGTCGCATTCGTTCCCCATGCCGTCGGAGTCCGTATCCAATTGATCAGAATTGGCAACCAGCGGGCAATTGTCCATGGCATCGAGCACGCTGTCATCGTCGTCGTCCGGATCGCACGCGTCGCCGAAACCATCTGCTTCGGTGTCCGTTTGGTCGGCATTCGCCACGAGCGGGCAATTGTCCGCCACATCCATGACGCCATCGTTGTCGTCGTCCGGATCGCAAACGTCGCCTTGACCGTCTCCATCGTTGTCTTCCTGCATCGGATTGACAACCGTGGGACAGTTATCCATGTCGTCGACGATTCCGTCATTGTCGGTGTCGACAGACGTGGCATACACATTCCACAGATTTTTGAAGAATTGAATGTTACCCGTCTGCGAATACGGACTCGTCGTGCAGGTATCGGTAAACATCGTCGAATCGGCACTGGCAACGAATCGGTCCTGTACGCGCAAGATGTCTTGGTTCGATTGACCGCGCGCAAGCAGCGTTCCACCCGTGACCGACGCCGACCAGGCATGCTGGAACGACATGACGCCATTCATGAGCGGGTGTCCGGAAACTGGAGTGCCCGTCTTGGGACATCCGCTGTCGAATTCCGTCGCATTGAACATGCTACCGAAGCCGAGTGCATTCGAAAGCACGTTCATGTGGCCATTGATACCACTGCTATATCCAGCAGCTTCACTGATACCAATAATCGCACCGCCGGCATTGTAGAAATTGGTGATCGCCGTGAGGTTTGCCGATTGCAGCCCGGTCGTCGGCACGAAAACGAAGATCATCCGGTAGTCGGGGAGATTCGACAGCGTCGTGCTCTGATCGACGCCTGCCGCCCCGGCGCTCAACAACGCCAGCGAAAGCTGGCCCGTGCCTTCGCCGCAAATGCTCGATCCACCATCGCCGCAAAACAGGAGCGCTCGATTGCCCTGCTGCGCCCACGAGAGCTTCGGTGAAAGGCACAACACTCCTGCGGCACAGAACCCTGCTACGGCGAGAGACGAGAACACCGCGCGTCGACGATTACGCATGAAGTCCTCCGGACGATAAGGCTTTGCAGCACGCCACTGCATATCATGAATGCAGCGAGTGTCGCTCCAAATTCTATCAGCCTGTTGATTTATCTGCGCGAAATGAACCTTCGATGATGAATGATTCGACCGATTGACGCGGCGTCGGCACCTCACGCGCTCGATAGCGTTCCGGTAAGTCCTCGACTTTACCCGGCTTTCCCACGGCAATCATCATGATGACCAAGTGGTCCTCGGGCACGTGCGCTGCGTCACGCGCACGCGCGGCATCGAAACCGGCCATGCCGTGGACGACGAGCCCCGAGGAGCTGCCTTGCAGCGCAAAACTCATCCACGCCGCCCCCGCATCGAATGCAGGCGTCGGCGAAGGCTTTCCATCGGGCATGATGGTATTCGCACAAACGAGCACCAATGCTCCGGCCCGGTTCACCCACGCCTGATTTCCGGACGCCAGCGTCGCAAAGAGCGCGTCGAAAGCGGGCGTGCCCGCGAGCGCAAAAACAAAGCGCCACGGCTGGCTGTTGGCACACGACGGGGCCCATCGCGCAGCCTCGAAAAGCGGCAATAGCTCGCCGAGCGTAAGCGGCTCGCCGTTCATTGCTCGAGGTGACGTGCGACGAATGAATTGGGGATCGGCGGGATGTTCGAGCGTTCGCGTCATGGTGGGGCCGAGCATGACGCAAGCGGGAAGGTTTGGCTACTCTGAAGTTCAACGCGATTGACGAAGGTCGAATCACAGGTTACGCAGTGTCAATGCCTCGCGCCGAACTCGCTTTGTCGGGTATGTGAGGTAGTGTGGGGTTCCTTGCCCAAGCGGATTCAAGACGCTGAAGAATTCAGCGAGGTCTTCAAATAGTGCGCGAGCAAACGCCATATTTTGAGGTGGTGTCGTCGACGCTCTTGCAGCCAGCACTTCGTGTGCGGCGGTCGGCCAATCCAATGCGCCGAAGGCTTTCCCACCGTCACTCAATTCATCATATGGCAACGCATTCTCTATCCGTTGTATGAGGAAATCAAGATAGTTTTTTGGGTGCCGTTCCTCGAACCACCAATCGATGTTCTTTGATCGCTTCTTTTCATTCGCGGCGATTGCGATGCGTAGGAATTCAGGATCATCGGTCTCGAATGCTTCCACATCGTCGCCGACACGGTAAACAGGCGTCGAGAGTGCCACGCGCGCAGCCGTCAATGCTGCGCGGTGCCCATAGAAATACGATTCCACCATGGGGACAAGGAGGTGAAACGAGCAACGGTCGCGCAGAATCGCACGCACTCGTGAATTTGCGTCCTGGGATGGATAGAGCTCGTCAATTCTCGCGTTCACACCTCTTTTTATCCATGCTATGACGACGTTTGGTCGTGCCACGTTTGCAAGTTCCAGATCATCGATGCCGATAACGAGATCCGGCGGGTTCCCACGACGACCGCGCAAGGCCTCTTCCACGAGCGCCTTGGCCATATTGCGCACCGCTGTCGGAATCGCGGAAGCTGAGGGGTCAGGCAACGGAGTCGTCGTTATGGCAGGGACCTTCAAGGGCGGATCGAATTCAACATCACATCCGGAAGCTCTCAATAGTCGCTCGAGTGAATCCGCCAGCGCTTTCTTTTCCAGGTCGCCTGTAACGATTAGCAGGATCCTCTTCATGTTTATTCGTTGGCAGCAAATTCGCCGGCAACATAAAGCTCGCCTAGCGTGTAAGTTGCAAGCCACTCACGATCATGCAATTTGTCCAGTTGCACGGGCAGCGTATTCTCGTCGCGATTTTCCAAGCGTTCGAGAACTGAAATACACTCGGGTTCGGCACGAAACTCGTCGAGCAACACAGGCGAATGGGTCGTCAGCACAATTGATACGTCACGCTGCTTGGCCCAAGCACGCGCCGCACGTAGAAAGCATCGAATTGCAAACGGATGCTGCGCAGTCTCCGGCTCGTCAATAGCGACGAAACCGTGACGATCCGCCGACGCAACTTCAGCCAGATGCACCATCATCATGAGGACACCATTGGCCTCCTGCCATATTGGGATTGGCATTTCGTCACCAGGACGATAAATACGCGCGGAAATCGTCTGGCCCGACTCGAAATCCATGCCATCATAAACGCTCGGAAACGCTGTTCGAAGTCCGCGATCGACGAAATCGAATCGCACTCTGTCTTCACGCCGATCACGCCAATCACGCAACATCGTCAGAACGTTCCGGCCATGGGTGTGTAGGTGACGGTTTTCGGTCGCTTTGGAACCGGATTCTCGCAACCCACGAATGTCTGGATCGTAAAAGACCTGAATGCGCCGAACCACCTCTGCAACGCATTCGATTTCTTGATCGTCCGGATAGTTGTCGGAACTCCATCGCAGCGCAAGCTGCCTTGCGGCGGATACCCCAAGCTCTTTTCGCTCACCCCGATAAAAGAAATTTCCAAGCGCATCGCGCAACACGATGGTCTCATCACGCCGAGCAAGACGTTCCTCGGATACGTAATCCACAGTCGCACCACGTGGCACGAGCCGAACGCGCCAAGACAAGTCTGCCACATCAATCCCGATCTCTATCGGTTCATCGCTGGCAGCCTCGTGGTTTCGCAGGTTGTGACTGCCACCAATGGCCGAGATGGCTTCTGGTAAACCTCGATCGAATGCTGCTCGAAGCACCTTGAGCAGCAGAAGAGTCGTTGTCTTGCCGCTCCCGTTGGCACCGCTCAGGACAGAAACACCTGGACGAAGAGGCCAGCAGAAATGACGCAAGACCCGGAAATTTGTGGCGTGTAGCGTGAACATGGTCTCTTCGTGATGCAAGATTCGGGTCTTGTAAGAAGCGGCAGAACGTTACCATAGACTACCCCGGACCCCAGAAAAAGCGACCCCTATTTCTCGACCAAAGACCGGGATACCTTCACGGTGCTTGCAACTCTTACACGGGTAAACAGTTCGCTAATACTCCGCCAAACCAATTCATTTTCCAACGGACACCATTCCCCTGCACGGCCAACCACCAACTCCCCTGTTTTCCCTCCCCACCCGCCACGCACGCTTCGTTCGCCACCTCTCGCATCCTCCCTTCACCCGCGCTAAACCCCCTGCGTCATGCGCATTCGCCCCCTCGCTCACGCAGCGCGTTTCGTCCTCGCCGCGGCATTCGCCCTCGCCGTCGGCGCTTGCGGCTCGTCCGCGCCAAAACCGCCCGCGACACCCATCGAAATGCTCCGCGCTGGTGCAACGCAACAGCAAGACGGCGAAGCCCTCGGACGATGGCTGCTCGGCGAGCTGCTCGTGCCAGGCGGGGAAGCAAAACGCGCAGAAGAGGCCCGCACCGCGCTCGAAAAAGCAGCGAACAACAAGGGCCTCTACGCATCGCTCGCGAAAGGCTTCGACAACGATTCGCGCGGGCGCTTTCGAGCCGCAGCGCTCGCGTACCTCGATGCCATCGACGCCGCGCGCACGACCGATCACCCGGATGCGCCCATGGTCGCGTGGTTTGCCGCGAACAACCTGCTGCGCCTTCGTTCCAGTGTGACAAACCTCTGGGACACCGCTCGTCCCACCGTGGAAAAGTCGCTCGATCAGCCAGGATTCATCGGTTGGCGCGCGCGCGGCGCCCTGGCCGAATGGTGGAGCGCCGATGGGCTGCGCAAAGAACCGCCCACACCTGGAAAAGACTCGCAAGACCGCATCGCCGAACGGTTCGGATGCGTCACGAAGGCGCGCCTCGCAGGGCCCTTCGGCAACATGAGCGCCAGCGATCACCGCGAGCATTACGACGCGGAAAAACCAGGACCTTGGCCCCGCGTCTTCGCAAAAAGCCCGCGCCGATCGACGCCTCCACGCGTGCTGTCGACCGAACGAACCGGCTGCCACTTCAGCCCCGCCGATCCCACCGAAGGCGGCATCTTCTACACCGAAACGTTCCTCGATCTGCCCGCCGAACGCGAAGTCGTCATCGCCGTACAAGCCGTGCTCGCCCTCTTCGTCGACGACGTCGAGGTCCTCATGCGCGATCCCAAAGAGTGGGGCGTCTGGCCTCGCTTCGGCGTGCACATGCGCCTGTCCAAAGGCCGCCATCGCATCCTCGCACGCGTCGGCAGCACGAGCACCGCCATCCGGCTCCTGCGCCCCGACGGCCACCCGCTCGGCATCGAAACGTCGGACGATCCTGCTCCCCCGTACGTCCTGACCCCACCCACCATTCTTACGGATCCAAACGTTCTCGAACCGTTCCTGCACGCGCTCGGCGTTGCCCCAGCCCCGCGCGCGGTTCGTCCCGCCGCACCTCGCGATACGAACGATCCCATCTCGCGATTCCTCGCAGCGTGGCTCGCCCACGTCGACGGCCAAGACGACGTGGCCTCCGTGCTGCTCGAACCGCTCGTGAAAGACCCCGCTCGAGCAACCGGATCGGCCCTCGCCGCTCAAGCCGTGTTTGTCGAGAAAGACCCGGTCTTCGTGCCGAACGACGCGCGCGACCTCGTCAAAGACATCCGCGCACGCGCTTCCGCCAAAGATCCCGAGCTTTGGTGGCCTCGCTTGTGGCTTGCCTTCGATGAAGTGGACAAACTCGGTCCCACGGAAGCTGCGACGAAAATCGCGCAGCTCGCGGATCACTTCCGCGAAGTTCCGGACATCCTGAAAGCGTTGGGACAACTGTACGCGCGCATCGGATGGAACGTGGAGCATGCGCGCACGGTGCGAGAAACCGCGGCGCGATTTCCGGACGATGTCGAAGCGCTCCGAGCGCTGCTCAACCTGCACGATGACCGCGGCGACGTGGCCGAAGCGGACAAGGTCGCAGCGCGCATCACCGAGCTCGATCCGGACGCGGAAATCGCGCTCGACCGCGCGCTCGAAAGGCGTGACTTCGGCGCGGCGATTCGCGAGCTCGAGACGATTGGCAAGACGCGCAAAGATCGCAAAGACATCGCTGCACGCATCTCGTACTTGCTCACGCGAGCGGGCGCGCAGCGTGAATCGCTCGAAGGCCTGGAACGCGCCGTGCGCAAGGATCCGACGAGTGCATCGGCACGCATGGCGCTCGCCGATGCGCGCATGGCGCGGGGCGATCGAGGCGCTCTGCGCACGGCGCTCATCGAAGCGATTCAAACGGGCGCAGACACGGACGCGCTGCGTGATGCGATCGAGCTGGTCGAAGGCACGACGGAGCTCACGCCGTATCGCATCGACGGCAAGAAGGTGATCACGGAGTTCGAAGCGTCGGGAACGACGATGCCGGGAACGGCTGCGCGCGTGCTCGATTATTCGGCGCTTTGGGTGCATGGCGATGGTTCGGCGCGCATGCTGGAGCACGAGATCATCCGCATTCAGTCGCGCGAAGGCATCGAAGAACACGCCGAGCAACGTTTGCCCCGGGGGCTGATTCTACGCCTGCGAACGATCAAGAAAGACGGCCGAGTGCTCGAGCCGGAGTTTGTCGAAGGCAAACCCACGGTCACGATGCCGCACCTCGAAGAAGGCGACTTCATCGAGACGGAGACTTTGTACACGCTGCGTGGTGATGGCCAAGGCGGGCGAACATTCGAAGGGCCGAGGTGGTTTTTCCGGGAAGAAAAGATTCCGTACTACCGCAGCGAATTCGTCGTCATTTCGCCGAAAAACCGGCCGATGGACGTCGAATCGTCCGGCAACGTGCCAACGCCGGTCATCACGGAAAACGGAGCGTTCACGACGCGCCGGTTCCGTGTCGACAAGAGCCCCGCGCTTCCGCAAGAGCCTGCGAGCGCTCCGCTGCAAGAGTTCTTGCCCAACGTTCGCGTGGGCTGGGGCATCAACCTCGAAGACACCATCGCGCGGATGGTCGACGCTGCATCCGACGAAACACCGCGCGATCCGCGTCTCGTGCGCATCGCGGAGAGCATCGTCACGGGCGCCGCACCGGATGGAGAAACGACCGCGAAGAAGCCTGCATCGGTCGATGAGCAAGCACGGCGCGTCTACCGCTGGGTGCTCGCGAACGTCGAACAAGGGCGCGAAGACGACGGACGTCGCATCGTCTTGGGAAAGAGCGGAAACCGCACCGAAGCGTTCCTGTACCTCTGCCGTTTGCTGGGCATCGATGCAACCATCGGCATGGTTCGCGATCGCCTCACGGCGCCGTCTCGCGGGCCGTTCAGCGAGGCGGAATCGTTCAACGCGCTGGCCGTTCGTATCGGCACCGAACGCGGCCCGCGCTGGATGGTCGTTCGCGACAAGTTTGCCCCGTACGGATACCTCCCAAGCTCGCTGCGTGGCCAGCCCGCTGTCGTGCTCGCCAAAGGTGCGCCGCGCGAGACCACGCCGACCACGGGATCGCCCGACGGAGTGACCTACGAAGGCACTGTGGATCTGCGCAGCGACGGCTCGGCCGTGCTCGACCTCGAACAACGCTACGAAGGCAAGTTCGCGATCATGCTGCGCACGGCGCTCGAGAACCTCCCCGACGCGCAACGCGAAGAAGCAATCGAAACGCGGCTCGTGGGCCAAGCACTCCCTGGAGCCATCCTACGCAAGCTCGACGTCAAGAACCTCTCGGACCTCGATGCACCGCTCATCCTGGCGATGAACCTCGAGATGAACGACTTTGCGCGCGTCAACGGAAGCGAAATCGTCATTTCTCCGCCGTTCACGGTTCGTCTCGGCGCACTCGCTTCGCTCCCGTCACGCGAGACGCCGCTGTACATCTCCGAGCAGTCGGCCATGTTCTCCACGGTGCGTTTGCGCATCAAACTGCCCGAAGGAGCTCGGGTCACGAGCAACCTTTTGACGACGAAGAGCAACGACGGCACTCGGTTGACGCAAGTGAGTGATCGCATCGAGCAAGAGATGTTGGTCTTCGACCGCGTCGTCGGAATTCCCGCGGGTCGCATTCAGCCCGACGCGTATTCGATGTTCCAAGCTTTTGTCCGGGAAGCTGAAACGGCTCTTCGCAAGGACATCGTGATTTCGCTGCGACAACGTTAGCGTTCTCGCCTTCACATCCAACAGTGTGGTATTGCTGGATGTCCATGATGACCAGCAACCAAGAACAGTACGCTCTGACTGATGGAAGTGCGCGCAAAGGACGCATACAGAGTGCGTTGATTTCGTGCGCTTTGTTCAAGTCTGCATCTCCTACGACAGTGGAAGCAGCAACAAACGCAGCTTCGTTCGATGCCACGACGCGCGGCAAGCCCGTCGTGCAGCAAGGTTCGAGTGCCCATGCCATCGTGGTTCTCGCGCGTGGTCGGGCTCGGGTCGAGCGCTCGCTTTTGTCGAGCGACGTGTTGCCACTCGGTTATCGCGGCGCCGGTGACATGGCGGGCGAGTCGGCCTTGGTGGGCATGGAGAGCTACACGGAGAACGTCATCGCGATGGAGGATTGCGACGTCGTGCGAGTCCCAACGAGCACGGCGACGGCATTGCTTCGCGACGATCCGGCGCTGATGCAAGCGCTCGTGAGCACCGTGCTTCAGCGTCAGGCCGAGGCTGAAGAGCGGCTGACGTCGCTGCTCTTCCGTCCCGTCGAAGGGCGCGTCGTCGAGTTCCTGCTTCAAGCAATGAGCCGTTGGGGTGTGCCGGATGCGCGGGGCACCGTGATCTCCGCACCGATCACGCATCTCGAGATCGCAAAAGCGATTGGTTCGACGCGTGAAACGGTCACCGTGACGCTTGGCGTGTTGCGTCGCGAGGGACTCTTGGCGACGGCGGGCCGCAAGCTCATCGTCGTCGACCGAGACGCTCTCGCGATGCGCAAGTAACGCGGCGGCATCCCTCCAGGCGCACACGTCACGATATCATCGGACGCATGTTGCGCTCTTCAGCCTTGCCCCTTCTCTTCGCCTCCATCCTGCTCACTGGTTGCACCGGCGACGACGTGCTTCCAGCGCCCAGCGCTCCGCGCAAGTGGGAAAAACTCGCACCGCCGTCATCATCGTCACTCGGTAACGTGCGCGAGTTTGTCGTGGCACGCGGCATCATCCACAGTCATTCTCCGTATTCGCACGACGGGTGCGACGGCGAGGGTCTCGACGCCATGGGCAACCCCGATGCGACGTGCGTCGAGCACCTTCGTCGAGGCATGTGCGAAGCGGGCGAGGACTTCGTTTTCCTCACCGACCACGCGGCGAACATGGCGTATGCCGAAATGAACGAGCTTCTCTTCATTCAGCCCGGAGACGAGCCCGTAAAGGGTGCCGATGGCGCGCCGATGGCCAATTTCATTCCGTGCGCCGACGGGCGCAAAGTCATGCTCATGACGGGCAATGAAAATGACCTCATGACGGTCGGCATCGAAAAGCATTTGCCGGGCGACGCCGAGACGCGCAAAGCGATGTACGAAAGCGATGGAGCGTCGACGGTGGACGCGATGCACGATGTCGGTGCGCTCGTCTTTTTGGCGCACACCGAATCACGCTCGCCGGATTATTTGAAAACGATTCCGGTGGATGGAGTGGAAATCTTCAACATTCACGCGGCGATCGATCCGGACATTCGGAAAGACTACTTTGGATTGGATCCATATGCGGGAGCGGCTTCGATATTGCCGTTCGCGCGACAAGACGAAGACGGACCCGAGCCCGATTTGGCCCTTTTGGGATTTTTGCAAGATTTGCCGCAATATGGGCAATTATGGGATCCGATGCTCGCCGAACGGCACGTGACGGGTATTACTGGCACAGACGTACATGAAAACAGTTTTCCGGGCATCATGCGTGACGGTGAACGAGGAGACAGTTATCGCCGGCTCATGCGGTGGATATCGAACGTGATGCTCGTTTCCGGGGGCATTTCGCCGGCCACGGTCAAGGATGCGATTGCAGCGGGACGCTCGTACGTTGCATTCGAGGTGATCGGCGTCCCATCGGGATTCGATTTTCATGCGGAGGATGAGGGGAATGTGGTTGAAATGGGCGGTCAAGCCAAAAAAGGCGCGACGCTCTTCGTCCAAGCGCCTCGCGTGTGGAACCTGGATCCGGCCGTCGAAACACCGCTCATCACGACGAAGTTGCTACGCATTGCGAACGGCTCGACGACCGTCGTTGCCGAGGGTGACCAGCTTCGCATCGATTCGGCCGAAGCAGGCGTGTACCGGGTCGAAGTCCGCATTCTGCCAAATCATTTGCGGCCCTACTTGGGAGAAACGCCGGACACGTACATCCGAGAATACCCGTGGGTTTTCTCGAATGCCATCAGAATCCTTTGAGCGACTCTTCGACGGCCAGGACGAGCCCTTCCATGGTGCTCGTTTTTGCCGTGACGGCCACATCGATTCCGCGTTTACGGGCGCTCGCTGTGGTGATGTCGCCGATGCTTGCCACGAAAACTCCAGAAAGCAATTCCATTAATCGATCACCCAGCGCATCCGCGAGCGCATCCGCGGTGCTCGACGCAGACAGCAAAATCACGTCCACGCGCCGCTGTTCGAGCATTTGCACGAGCGCTGCATGTTTTTCCGGGCCTGCCTTTTTCGTTTCGTAGGCGACGACGAGCGTCACTTCGCACCCGGCTGATCGGAGTTTTTCCGGGAGCACTTCACGCGCCACACGCGCCCTGGGAAACGCGACGCGAACGGGCAATTGGGACGACAAACGTCGCTTGACGGAGTCATTTTCCAAAATGGCTTCTGCCAAGCTTTCGCCGTGGAATTCCGGAGGCACGATGTCCGCTCGGATGCCGCGTTTCGCCAAAGCTTCCATCGTGCTCGTTCCCACGGCCGCAACTTTGGCGCGGCCGAAAGCGCGCGCATCGAGTCCTTCGGATGCAATCGTATCGAAAAGGCGATCCACGCTGTTTTCGCTCGTCAAAACCACGACGTCGTAATCCCCGAGCGATTGCACCAACGCTTGCATGGGTGTAGCATCTGCGGGAGGTACGATTTCGATGGCCGGCCAATGCAACGCTTCGCCTCCGCGACGACGTATCACGTTCACGACGTCATCGGCTTGATCGCGTGGACGCAAGACGAGCACTCGTTTGCCGAAGAGCGGCATCTTATCGAACCAGCGCAAGTCGTCGCGTCGAGCTGCTGCCGCTCCGACGACGATAATGCCGGGACTGCCGACGTTTGCCGCTCGAGCATGTTCGGCAATTTCGTCGAGCCTCCCCGTGACGACGCGTTGATTCGGCCATGTGCCCCATTGAATGACGGCGGCAGGCGTTTCCGGGGCGCGTTTTCCTGGGCCAAGGAGCCCTCGCGTGACGGCATCGATGTTGTGCATGCCCATGAGCACGCAGATGGTGCCTTGGATGCTTGCCAATTCTGCAAAATCGTAGAGTTTACCCGCGCGCGTCGTTCCACTGACGAAGACGACGCTCGACGCATGCTCTCGGTGCGTCAAGGAAAACCCCGCGTAGGCCGTTGCACCGAGCGGCGAACACACGCCGGGGACGACTTCGAAGGGAATGCCGGCCTTTGCGAGCGCTTCGGCTTCCTCCGACCCGCGGCCAAAAAGAAAAGGATCGCCACCTTTCAGGCGCACGACGCGTTTGCCTGCGCGCGCCAATGCCACGAGCTCTTCTTCAATGGCGATTTGTTTGGCTTGTTTCGACGACCGGTCGGCACCTCGTTTGCCGACGAATCGCACGTCGGCATCGGGTTTGGCATGGTCGAGCAGCGCGGGGTGAACGAGCTCGTCGTGAAGAATCACGTCTGCCGTAGCGATGAGCTCCGCGCCGCGCAGAGTAAGGAGGCCCGGATCGCCGGGACCGCCGCCCACGAGGTAGACGATGCCGAGATGTGTTGGAGTATTGGAAGAAGCAGTCACGAGCGGATGATGGTGATGGAATCGATGAGGTCGCGCGTCAACGTTGGTCTTTCGTCGCCACGAGCCACGCCGCAAGCTCTGCGGGGGACCACTGCATCACGATGGTGGCCAACTGATCTGCCGCTACTTCGCGCACGCGCTTGCCGAGCACCGCCAACTCGCTCCTCGTCAGTTCGCGACCGAGGCGCATCTCTAGTTGCGGACGCAAGATCTCGCGGCGCGTCTCGCGTTGCGTTTCACGACGCGTCTCGCGGCGCGTCTCGCGGCGCGCGACTTCCACGGCAGCTTCCACCAACTTCCGGTCGCGTTGTTGCAGCCATTCACCCATGACAAACTCCTGTTCTTCTTCGGAAAGGGTTGCCGGATCCGCCTTCTTCAGATCCGAGTATAATCTGATCAGCCATTCATCCGCCACCTGATGTTCGACCGCGTCTGCTTCGAGCTCTTTCAGCTCGGCCATCGCGGCGAGGCGATCTGCCGACCGACCAAGCAAGCGAAGCAGCAGGGTTTCGCGTATCCGCGGAAGCTCGGAGATGACCACGACGAACACCGGGAACCCTTGATCCAACAATCGATACGATCCTCCGTGTCCATCAGGCACGGGCTCCAGCAAAAACTCAGCAAACACGGCCTCAGGCAACCCCGCACACAGATGCCACAACGCCGGTAGCTCCCACACGCGTTTGTCTCGCAATTCGAGCGTATGGTGCCAATCGTACAGTTTGCGCATACCCCCGTGAAACCCGCGCACGCTCAAAGCATCGCTCCAAAGCTCGATCACGGCCGGCGCCTCGGCAATCGCTGCCACTGTGCCCTTCATGCTCCGCAAAGCGCCGAGACGCGCCGCGTCTGGGACAAACCATACATCAATGCGTTGCGCGTCCGCCGGCGGCACTTCTTCTTCCGTCCGCGCGTCTCCCCCGAGCGATAGCAGCTCGCGCAAAACATTCTTGCCAAACTGATCAGACCTATTGCGAAGCATGCGTCACAAATCGGTACGCCCGAATAACCTGTTTGTCAAAACAAATGTTTGTCTCGTATCACCCATGGTTCGTCTCAGAAATACGTATCGGTTCGTCATGCCGAACCTGGATAACGCATGGACCATGGCGATGGCGCCATACCATCCTGCCGTTCGCCCACCCACTCGATTACCAATCGTCCACTTGTGCGCAATTTTTCAGCGTGCACAAAGCGGTGTCACATCGCTGATACGAACTTGACACACTGCATTCATCGCATAGATTCCCGTCGCTTCAGTTCTTCTAGAGGGGCCCGCGTCGATGCGATCGATCAAGTTGCTTGCCGAAGCTAAGTTTGCTGCCGTCGGGAATTCCGATCGCTGGTACGTGTCGGATGGGGCGACGGCGGTTGGCCCGGTGGCGCTCGAACTGCTCGCGCGTGGCATCGAAGAAGGCCGAGTGCCGCTCGAAAGCTACGTCAGGCACGAAGCATGGCGCGTTTGGCGACCCCTGTCGGAAGTCGCGCTCGTCAACTTTCCACCCGCCGCAGATTCGGCAGCTCCCACACCACCCTATCACGGCCCCATGCCGGAAATGTACGACGCTACCGACGACGTCACGCTTCCCGGAAGGCCGCTTTTGCCGGAAGAACTGCACCCATCCGATGCGCTCGAAGGTGCGGCGGACATGCATGACGCATTGCACCTTCTGCTCAACGCCGCAGTGCTCCATCTGGTTGTCGACGTTGCCCTTTTGCATGTGGTAGGCGATCAAGGCGCCGTCGTTCAATACGCTCACGGACCTTTTTCTCGCAGCATGATTGGCACGCAAACGAGTTTTACCGATCCCGTCATGGCCCTCGCGCGCGCAGGAACCGTCATCGTCGCCGAACCTGCTCCAGGACCCGCCGGCCAAGCCCTCGTCCAGCGTCTCTCGCAGCTCGGCGTCCAGTGCGAAGCAGCCACGATGCACCCGATCATCGTCGGCGGCCGCCTCCTCGCCGTGCTCGAAGTCGGACGCAAAGGGCCACAACTCAAAGCAAGCGAGCTCGTCCTCATCGAGCGGCTCGTCGACACATTCGTGTCACGAACCGACGCGGGCGCCTGGCATTGAAGCTCCGCACCAGGAAAAACCAGTCGAGCTTGCAGTCCAATACCACAGGTGTGCGCGTGGCGGACGGCGAGCATTGAAACGACGGTTGTCACGCCAGGCGACCTGGAATAACGTTCCACCCTAGGCCGCATGTTGGAGCCATCGACGCAGAATGAGCAGCCCGCGCACGTGCGGCATTACGGCCCACATGTCGTCTGGATCGAGCCGCCGGATATCTTTGGGATTCGTTTCATGGGGCCCTTAACGGCCGAACAGCTCCGCGGCATCTTGGCATGGCAGGACGAATTCGGTCATGGGAAGTCTCCGCTTTTCGTCATCTGTGATCTTTCACGTATTGGAAGCACGAACGACGAAACTCGCAAATGCCTGCACGAGCGCAGCGGGAAAGACAACGCCACCGTCAGCGTCTGTTATGGCATGAGCTTCGCCATCCGCATTCTGGTGGAAATGATCGACCGAGCCCGACGCTATTTGGGCCGGGACCCTCACAGCGAATTGATCATGGTCGCCAATGAAGCGGAAGCGCGCGCGTACATCGAAAAGCGGCGCGGGAGAAATTTGCCCGCGCAACGTTGAATCGGCGCTCTCCAAACGGAACGCTCGCCCCGCAGCAGCTCCACGACAAATTCATGAGCTTGTTTCATGACTTGCAACATCGTCGCACGTCGCAGTCCCGAGGCGCTTGAAAACACTCTTTGACCCGGCCCGACGCCGAAATACATCCGCCAATGTTTTGGATGCATTGAGCGAAAATGGTGCTACGAGGAAAACCGTCTTGCCTTCATTCCTCCACTTTCTAAAACGAACCCCTCGGAGGCATCAGGAAGCGGCTCATGTGGCTCGTCATCACTGCGCTCAAGCGCCCCTACACCTTCATCGTGATGTCGATGCTCATCGTCCTCATGGGGGTGTTCACGATCCGAAGGATGCCGACGGACATCTTTCCCGAAATCGACATCCCGGTCATCTCCGTCATCTTCAATTACGGCGGCTTGCCACCGGAAGAGATGGAAAAGCGCGTCGTCAACAATTACGAGCGCTTTCTCACGACGGTCGTCAACGATATCGAGCACGTCGAAAGCCAAGCATTGACGGGCATCGCAATCGTCAAGGTGTTTCTTCAGCCGGGCGCGAGCATCGAGGCCGCGACAGCGCAAATCACCGCTGCTTCCCAAAGCGCAATCCGCCAAATGCCCCCCGGCATGACCCCGCCGCTCATCATCCGATACAGCGCCTCCAACGTGCCCATCATGCAAGTCGCGCTGGAGAGCGAATCTTTGAGCGAACAGCAGCTCTTCGATTACGGCGTCAACTTCATTCGCGCCGACATCGCCACCATCAAAGGCACGCAGATTCCCTGGCCCTATGGCGGCAAACAGCGCCAAATCATGGTCGACATCGACCCGGCACGCCTCTACGCCTGGGGGCTTTCGCCGCGTGACGTGAGCGCCGCCATCGGCCTGCAAAACGTCATCCTTCCATCGGGAACCGCGAAAATTGGGGAAAACGAATACCCCGTGCTGCTGAACTCGAGCCCCGCTGCGCTCGAAGAGCTTGGCGCACTGCCGCTCAAAACCGTCGACGGCAAAACGATCTTCGTCCGCGACGTCGCGAACATCCGCGACGGCAACTTGCCCCAACAAAGCATGGTCCACGTGGGCGGCCAGCGCAGCGTGCTGATGACCATTCTGAAAAACGGCAACGCAAGCACGCTCGATGTCGCCTCGCGCATTCGCAACATGCTGCCCGCCACCATGGAAAAGCTGCCCAAGGAGATTCGGGCCACGCTTCTTTTCGATCAATCGCTCTTCGTCCGCGCTGCCGTCGATGGCGTCGTCCACGAAGCCATCATCGCGGCCGCGCTGACGGCGCTCATGATCCTGCTCTTTCTCGGGAGCTGGCGCAGCACGCTCATCGTCGTGCTCAGCATTCCGCTCTCCATCCTCGTCTCCATCATCATCCTCGACGCCCTCGGCCACACGCTCAACACCATGACCCTCGGCGGCATGGCCCTCGCCGTCGGCATCCTCGTCGACGACGCGACCGTCGCCATCGAAAACATCCACCGAAACCTCGGCCAAAAGAAGACCTTCATCCGCGCCATCGTCGACGGCGCGCAAGAGATCGCCATCCCCGCGTTCGTCTCGACGCTGTGCATCTGCATCGTGTTCGTCCCGGTCGCGTTCATCACGGGCGCCGCGAAGTCCCTCTTCATCCCGCTCGCGCTCGCGGTCGTCTTCGCGATGCTCATGTCGTACGTGCTTTCGCGAACGCTCGTTCCAACGCTCGTGCGCCTCATGCTCGAACGCGAAGCGCATGAGCACGCGTCGAGCTCGCATCATGCGCCGAAGGGTTTTTTCGGCCGCATCTTCGACGCGTTCAACCGACGCTTCGATCGGCTGCGCACGTCCTACGGGCGCCTTCTCGCCTACGCGCTCGCGCATCGAGCTCCGTTCGTCGCCGCGTTCCTCGTCTTCGTCGCCGCATCCGTCGCGCTCTTCCCGCTCATCGGCCGCGACTTCTTCCCGCGCGTCGACGCGGGCCTCATCAAGCTTCACGTCCGCGGCGCGCCCGGAACGCGCCTCGAGGAAACCGAGCACCGCATCGCTCGCATCGAAGACACCATTCGCGAAGTCATCCCGCCGCGCGAAATCGAGACGATGATCGACAACTTGGGCATCCCGTCGAGCGGCATCAACTTGTCGCTCAGCGAAGGCGCGCTCATTTCTTCGGCCGATGGGCAGATCCTGATCTCGCTGAAGAAAGGCCATCAGCCCACGGAAGAGTACGTCCAGAAGCTCCGCGCCAAACTCAACACGTCGTATCCCGAGTCGACGTTCTTCTTTCTCGCGCCGGACATCACGACGCAGGTGTTGAACTTTGGTTTACCCGCGCCGATCAACGTTCGCGTGGTCGGACCGATTGGCAAAGATGAAGAAACGTATGCAATCGCTGAGCAGATTGCGGCAAAGATGAAGAAAATCCCGGGCGCGGTCGATGTGCACCTCGCGCAAGTCGTCAAGCGTCCGCAGCTTCGGATTGAAGTCGATCGCACCATGGCGGATCAAATGGGGCTTTCTCAGCGCGACGTCGCAAGTGATCTTTTGGTCTCGCTATCGTCGAGCGGCGTTGTTTCACCGAGTTACTGGCTCGACAAACGAGGTGTGCAATACCTCGTGGCGGTGCAGACGCCTCAATATGCGATGAGCTCGGTCGATGCGCTCAATGCGACGCCGCTTTCGACGCGTGATGGCGGGCTGCAACTGCTCTCGAACGTCGCGCAAGTCTCGCGCGGTGTCGGACCGGTCAACATCACGCACTACAACGTCGCGCGAACGTACGACGTGCAGGCGAACGTCGAGCGGACCGATCTGGGTTCGGTGTCGAGCGCCGTTACGCGTATGGTCGATGGAATGAAGCCGGACTTGCCGCGCGGCACGAAGGTCAGCGTCACGGGGCAAGTCGACAGCATGGAATCGTCGTTTCGAGGTCTTGGGTATGGGCTGCTTTTCGCGGTGGTTCTCGTGTATTTGCTGATGGTCGTGAATTTCCAATCGTGGCTCGATCCATTCGTCATCCTGATGGCACTTCCGGGCGCCATTGCAGGAATTGCGTGGATGCTCTTTTTGACGCACACGACATTGAGTGTTCCGGCGTTGATGGGAGCGATCATGTGTGTTGGAGTTGCCACGGCGAACAGCATTCTCGTGGTAACGTTTGCCAATGATCAGCGAAAGCTTGGTCGAGACGCTCCGACGGCGGCGCTTGCGGCTGGTATGACGCGTCTTCGTCCGGTATTGATGACGGCGCTCGCGATGATCATTGGCATGTTGCCCATGTCGCTGGGAATTGGTGAAGGCGGCGAGCAAAACGCGCCGCTGGGTCGTGCGGTCATTGGTGGCTTGATTCTGGCCACGGTGACGACGCTCTTTTTCGTGCCGGTGATGTACAGCATTCTTCGCAACAAGGCGCCCAAGACTGATCCGCTGACGGAGTCGTTATGAGCTCTCTCGATTCTCCTTCGAACCGCGAGTCCCCTGCCCCTCCGAAGGCCGATGATCTCGGTTTTGACTTGCCGCAGCCCGCGTCGCTTTCGCGGGCGCAGGTCATTGCAGCGTGCACGGTCATTGCCGTGGTGCTCGGGGGTGTTTTCGCATTGACGTATTTGCCTCGGCGCAATGCTCGCGCGGCGCTCGAAGCGGAAGTCAAGTCGACCGAAAGGGCGGCGCCTCGGGTGGAGGTCATCACGCCGAAGGTGACATCGAGTGATCGATCGTTGGTTTTACCGGGCAGCATTCGGCCGCTCGAGGAGACGGTGATTTATCCGCGGGTGAGTGGATATGTGCGCAAGTGGAATGTCGATATTGGCGACAAGGTCGAGGAGGGGCAGGTTCTTGCGGAAATCGACACGCCCGAGCTCGATCAGGAGCTGACGCGAGCGAGTGCGGAGCTTGCGCAGGCCAAGGCGAATTTGTTGCGGGCCGAGGCGAGCCGTGATTTGTCGAAGGCGAATTTGGACCGCGCCGAGAAGTTATTGCCAGCGGGAGTGGCATCGCAGCAGGAATTCGATCAGCGGAGCGGGCAAGCGCGGATCGACGCGGCGGGCGTGACGGTGGCGAAGGCGACGGTGACATCGGCTGCGGCGAACATACAGCGGCTTCGGGAATTGAAGAGTTTTACCAAAATCGTGGCGCCCTTTGCGGGGACGGTGGTATCTCGCACGATCGAGCGAGGGGCATTGGTTGCGGCGGGCAATGGGACGCCTTTGTTTCGCATTGCGGCGACGGATCCGGTGCGGGTTTACGTGGGTATTCCGCAGGATGTTGCGCCGAGCATCAAGGCGGGTGAAAAAGCGACGATTACGGTGCGTGAATTTGCGGGACAATCGTTCGAGGGGACGATAGCGCGCACGGCAGGGGCGCTCGACATGGCGACGCGGACGATGAACACGGAGGTGCGCGTGCCGAATCCGGACAACAAGTTATTGGCGGGCATGTACGCCGAGGTATCGCTGACGTTGCCATTGCCGCACCGGGTGCTCGAGGTGCCTGCGACGACGTTATACAACGATTCGAAGGGATTGCGCGTGGCCGTTGTGGATGCGGACAGCAAGATTCGTTTTGCGCCGATTACGATCGAGCGAGACGCGGGCACGACGATATTGGTATCGACGGGGCTGGAAGGGACCGAGCGGGTGGTGAAGCTTGCGAGTGTGCAGCTTGGCGAGGGCGCGCAGGTGAATGTGGTGGGGCAGTGAGGGCACGTCACACCGAGTTTTCGATGCAATGCAGGCGACGTCGTGACGCATGCGCCGGTGCGGGCGCTATCGCGCCGGGCGCAATTCGATTCGGGTCAGGCAGGTCGTCTTCGCGTTTGGTTCGCAGCGGCCGAGAACTGCCGCACTGTCGCCGGCAATGACCGCAGCATACGCGGATAGCGGGTTTCCCAGCACCGTCTCGGCAGGTGCGTGCTCCCAATCATCATTGCGAAAGCGTTGCTGAAAGACTGGCACGAGCTCGACCCCTGCGGCCCCGAGCAATCCAACGTAAACCCCGCGATGCAAATGGGGGTCGACGCCGGTGTGGATGACGTCGAGCACGGCAGCCGGGCGAGTGCGAACCAAGCCCACGCCAACCACGCGCGCGGTGAGAACCGGCCCCTCAATGAATTGCACGGCCTGATTCCCGCCAGCGCGCAACGCAAAAGGTTGAATGGCATAACTCGGACGTGCAATGCGATGGCCATCGACCATCACGTCATCACCTGTCTCGCCAAACCCGACCAGTTCGCCTTTCGAATCGGAAACCGCCCCTGCGATGGTACCCAAGTCGCCTGTGCCAAGGGGTTTTTCGATTTCGTATTTATGGATGACGCCGCCCGTCGCCGGATCGAGTGTCCAGAGGCCGAGCCGAGCGTTGGCACGAACGGACAATACGAGGCGCTCTTGCCAGGCGAACACCTTGTGGACTTCGATGGCCGGAATATGCTGTGTCCAATGCACTTCGCCATGGGGGCTCACACGGCGCACTTCGGCGTGACCAAATAGCTCGTCCTTCCCCGTGAACGATGCGGCCATGATGAGATCGCCGCTCTCGAGCGCGCCCATGACCACCTCGCGAGGCTCATTGGGCAGAGCTTCCACCGCGAGCGGCTGCCCAGCCCCGGACAAACGCACGAGCGCAGTGATGTGTGGATAGTCCAACGCGTCGCCTGATCGCGGAGCGCGCGGTGCCACCGTGCGGCCCGCGACGGTAAGTGGCTCATCGGTTCGAACGGCGAGGTGAATGCCGTTTTTCGAGGCTATGAGATCCTTGACCTCTTCATCCCCCGCGCCTCCTATTCGCGTGACCCACTGGACAGCGCCCGCCTCGGAAACGCCCACTACGAGAATATCGTCCTCACCGGCGCTCGAATGCTTCAAAGATGAATCCGGCGCTTCGATCGCCACGGTTGCGGAGAACGAAAGGGCCACGGCATAGCCTCCTCCGGGCAGCGCGGCGATTTGGCGTGGTGAAGTGCGGCCGAGCTCTTGGCGCCAGCTTTCTGCCGCTTCAAGCTTTACTTCGTCCGAATTCGGCTCGAGCGATCCTTGCGCTGCGGAGCCCGAGGGAGCTTCAGGGGCCGCCCCGGCAGCTCGCATAGGAGGGGCGCCGGATTGCCTCGACTTGCCGCAAGCGATGGGAGCTGCGAGCAGAAAGGCTGCGACGAGGGCCACGCGTCGAGTCATTGGCGAGAAGCCGGAAGTCATCGAGCTCTTTTTGGACGAGATCGATGCTCTTTTGCAAGGTAAAAGTGACCCTCGGTAACAACGTCTATGGAACCATGGATGGCGCATAGAACGTGAACGATTGCGCGTTACACTCGAGGTTCGAGGCATCTTCTTGTGCGCCTCACCCGACCGGTTGTTCCTCCCCTGCATTCGACTTGGTGTATTGCCGCGCGTAGAGCGATGGCAAAAACGAATCCACTTTTCGCCGTCCCCATATCTCGACGCCTGCTTTGTATAGATCGTCGTAGCGTCGATTCAATTCGGTCCACAATTGATCCCGCACCAGAGCTTCGGCGGAGCGAACCGTCTTGTCGGGCTTGGCGCCTTTGGGGAGCAATTGCGCCAGGAGCCAATTGCCATCGTCGGCGAGTTTTGCCAGATAGGCTTCGCTGAAGGGGTGCTTGTTTTGCCATGCCGCCGCATTTTCGCGAAACAGCGCCACGATGGCGACGGCATCTTGGGCTTCGTCGACCTGGCCCTTGTCCGCGCGAATGTTGCGCACTCGGTCCGGCGAAACCATTCCCAATTCGGCGAAAATCTCGAGCTGCCGGAGGGCAAGCTGCCGGGCCGGACGAAGGTCCGCTTGGCGTGCGCGAATTTCTTGGGGACTTGCCGGCACGAATACGCGTCCTGCCGCAAACGACAAAGCGAGGGCGAGGGGCGGTATTTCAATGAGCTTTGGAATCGACACCATCGGCAATGCTTGCTCGATTTTCGCCCAATGCGGCGACACGGCATCCACTGCTCGTCGGGCATTGACTCGAACAATCTCGGGATCGGCATTCCATGCGTCGAGCTCGGTTTCTGGAATGGCCGCGACGAGCGGCGCGAAATGCTGAAATGCCAGCTCGGCATCGGTCGTTTCGAAAGGCGGTTGGTTGGGCATTGAATCAACCTCGTGCTTGGTGGTTGTGAGCTGCCGCGAGAACGGAACCCACAGTACCAGCCAACTGGCCTGGACCTCAAGTGGTAAATGTGGGGTCAGCAGCAGTTGGAGGTTCCACGGGAGGTTGGTTCACCCACGCTCACCCCCTCGCATAGGCTCCCCATCGCTTGATCAAGCGACGCCCGAGGCCTCGGATGCATGGGGCGTCACTGGATCAAGCGATGCCCGAGGGGCCACGGAGGGGTGACCGTCGCTCGAGCAAGCGGCCCCCGAGGCTCCGAATGCATGCGGCGTCACTGGATCAAGCGACGCCCGAGGTGTCGGAGCCCACCTTGGGCAATGCGCGGGGGGCGGGGGGCGTCACTGATCCAGCGACGCCCAGGAGAGGGATGACGGCGGGGGCAAGGGGTGGGGTTGCCGGTGCGTTGCAGATGGCAAGCCGCGGGCGGCAGCAAGCACAGGTTGGCGAGGGTGTCAAGTGGGAGATCGGGGTATGGCGCATCTGTTGCGTCGGCTCCACCGCATGCGAGCGCTATAGCTTGTACGATTGCGCGCTCAGGTCGTCACTGCGCACCAGCATTCCCGTGCACGTCGTCCAGCATATGGCAGGACATACCAGCTTGGCCACCATGTGCTTTTCAAGCCAAACCAGCGCCCCCCCCCCCGCGCGGGGCGCCTGCGGCGAGAAGGACAGCGGCCACGGCAGGGAGAAGCTCGCGCAAAGTTCTCCACGAAAAGACACGCTTGCGCTCTTTTTGCGTTTGGGGCACGAGCTGCCAGGCCCGGAAGGGGGTCCGCTGGCGGGCGCCCCGGCCCCCGCCCGGCCCCGCGCAAGCCCCCGGGGGAGGGGGAGGCTGTTCGTCCCTTCGGGGCTTACGCCCTCCCCGACTTTGGAGCCCCGGCCTGCCAGAAGATTCTTTTTCGCGTATTGCAACAAAGAGGGGCGAGAGGCCCGCTGGCGTCGCGATGGCCTCTGCAGAGGACCTGCTGCGGAAACCACATCGAGATCAACTCCGCACGATCGCTCTTCTGTGTAATGCTGGGATGGCAGTTTGCATTGAAACACACCGGCAATTCAGCAAAACGAACGCACGCCCCCGGCCCCGCCCCCGCCCCCCGGCGCCCCCCCGGCCCCCCCCCGGGGGGCCCCCCGCCCCGGGCCCCCCCCCGCGGGGGCCCGGCGGCCCCCCCCCCCGGCCGCGCCGCCCTCGCTTCAGTGCCTTGCGGCGCGGCCCGGCCGGGGGGCGCGGCGGGCGGGGGGGCCCCGCGCGCGCGGGCGCGCCGCGGCGCCGGGGCGGGCCCGCGCGCCCCGCCGGGCGGGGCGGAACCCCGGCCGCCCGCGGCCGAAAGCCGGGCCGGCGGGGCCGCGCGCGCGCCGGCCGAAGCCGGCGCGCGGCGCGCACCCCCGGCGGCGGCGGGGCGGCGGCGCCCCCGGGCGGCGAGGGCCGGGGGGCGCGGCCGCGCCCCCCGACGGCGGGGGGGCCGCGGCCCCGGGCGGCGCCGCGGCCGGCCCGCGGGCCCGCCGGCGGGCCGCCGCCGCCCCGCCCCGGGCCGGCCCCGCCGCGCGCCGCCGCCGGCGGGCGCGCCCGGCGGCCCCGCCGCCCCCGCCGCCGGCCTGCCCGCCCGAGCGGTGGGCCGTCCCGGGGGCACCGGCCGGCGTGCGCCGCCCCGCCCCCCCCCCGCCCCGCCGGCGGCCCCCCGGTGACAGCCGAAACCCATCAGTGCCGATGGTGCCCTGCGGGGGCGCGGGGCCCCGGGGGGGGGGGGGGGGGGCGGGGGGGGGCCGGGGGGGGGGGGGGGGGGGGGGGGGGGGGCGCGCGGGGGGGGGGGGGCGCCCTTTGGCCGGAAGTGGGGCGCCGCACCCTGCCGCCCCCGGCCCCTCGCCCGGGGCCGGGGCCGGGGGGGGGGGGGGGCCCGGGGGGCGGCCGGGGCGGGGCGGGGGGCGCCGGGGCGCCCCCGGGCCCGGGCCGGGCGGGGGGCCGGGGCGGCCGCCGCGGGGGCCGGCGGCGGGGGCGGGGGCGGGGCCCGCGGGGGGGGGGCGGGGGGGGCCGGGGGGGGGGGCGCCGGGGGCGGCGCCCGATAACTCCGCGAACTTCGCCCATCAGCCCTTCTTCTGCCTGCCCTGCCCCCGCATCCACCACCCTCGCCGTTTTGCCGCGGCTTCGATTTCCTCCTGCAACTTTTTCTGGTGGGCAATCGCGCCGGCCCCCCCCCCCCCCCCCCTACCCACCCAACCCCCCCCCCCCCCCCCCCCCGCCGCGCCCGGTCCCGTCTTGAACACCTGCATCGCGAATTCGACACGCGTGCGATTCAATGAGTCGGCCGCATAACGTTGCGCCAATGCTTCAAGCGTACGCAATGCTTGCGTGGGCTCGGGAAGCACATCCGCAATCGGTCGAGTTACGACATCGTTCTCGTCGCCTACATCCTCTGCATACCCTTGCCCAAGGTGCGCAAAAAGCGGCCCGTGCGCCGTATACCTCGAAGAGATGCCCCGATGACCATTCTTTCAATATGGTTGCCGCGTCGATGTCCTCGATTTGCAGGTGCTCGCTTCCTGCGGGTGGGCGGGGTGCCGTAAGGAATAGCAGCGCATGCGCGGCTAGCTCAATGGCGCCAAGCTCAGGCGATGATGGTGCCTGCTCTCTCGCTAGGGTTTCCAGCGCTTTGCATGCATTGTCGAGGTTGATGGAATTGGAAACGAGCAACTCAATCAACCCGCCGCACACGAATCACGTCCACCTGCTTTGCGGTCGTTGCTACGGAAACCGCATATGTTCCGGGACGAACCTCGCCAACCGCAACTCCGTCGTGCGCCTCGATGTCATCTGGCGTCGCCGCCCCAGGGAAAGCTGAATCAAATAAGAAAATCGCTCCACCGGACAACGTCCAGACAAGCGACAGCTCGCGCCAACCCGCTTGCTCGGCTTCGGCAATGTATTGTCGCGCAACGGCCTCGTCCAATTCCGACTCGGGATAATTACGCAGGATATAGCCACCATTTGGGTCAGACAGCCACGCCGTCATCAGCTCGGCGTCGAGAATGAGCGCAGCACCATTGCCCACCGCCAACCAACCAACTCCGCCGTATTCGGTTTGCGCGAAGTCTCGCAACGTATCTGTGTCGCAGGCGCGATCGTAATCGCACACGATATCCCCGCGGCCCCAGGTCCACCCATCAGGAACGTCGACTCCTATCGGAGGACTTGTCCCGCGCCAACTTGCCGCCAGCTCCGACGGAATCACGATCACGGGCCCTCCGCCGCTACACGTTGCCGCAATAGTCATGGTCGGATAGATACCACGAAACACGTGGAATGCATTTCGCGCCATCGAAGCGGGGCTCATCATGTCGTCAACCACAGGAGGCTCGAATCATGGCTCCGTTGGCTCGTGCCCTCCGCCACGACGACGCGTGCTGGCGGTCTGCGTGCGACTCGGAGTACCGGGAGCCGCTGTGTGTGCTGCCCCAGGTGCGGCGGACGGGCGATCGGTCCGTTTCCTACAGGATCACGGCTCGAGCCCCAGAAACGAAACTAGCCGCTCTTGGCGGCTAGTCGATTTCGGCATGATTTTGGACACTTAGCGGAGGTGAGGACGGGATTCGAACCCGCGTATAACGGTTTTGCAAACCGCCAGGAGCGGCGTCGCAAGATGATCGCCAACCGCTGACAAACACAACGAAAACAGCATCATTTCGGCCACTTTTGCGATAGCGGTGTTCTCTCGGGAAGGCGACACGACACGACGCAAAACGACGCTCCGGACCACTCGTTGGGGCCACAGTGGGGCCACGGGAAAGTGTGGAGGTAGGTGGGTTGTCCGAGGGGCGCGCGAGGCGAGTGGGGCGGATGCACTGGAAAGTGAGCATATGTGTCGGACGGTACGTGCGATGAATCACAAACAAGGCGGCGGGGGCGAAGGATTGGGCATTGACACTCGGGTGGATGTATGGATGGCGTGCACGACATCAGTTCACGCTGGACACTCGGGACAAGGACGGTACTCCACCGCGGGCCGGAGGAACGCTGTTTCGGTCGAGGATCGGGGCCGTGGTGGAGGGAGTGTAGCTGCCACAAGCCTGGCGCCACGAGCAACGGATGCAGTAGTACCGTCGGGACATTGTCCAGGTGACACACACTCTCGCGCACGATTACGCGAGCGTAAAGATCCCCCAAATGTCACTTTCCACTGACCCGAGTGCTAGTGTACCGTTCGTGCAGTAGCTGATAGCTCACTCACTGACCAGACCACTCACCACGATGACCAAGAAATCACCAAGCCGTGACGAAGTCCGCCAAAACCGTAGGGAGCGATTCTTTGCGCGTCAGATTTTTGAACTGCGCGTGCGGAGGGCTAAAGGTGAGGCATTCCAAGAACTGTTCAATGCAGTACTGCAGCTACGCTACCCCGACTTCATTCCCATGAGGCCGTATGGCGATGTGGGGGATCGAAAAAATGACGGGTACCTGCGAAATAGCGGCACGTTTTTTCAGGTCTACGCCCCAAGAGATCCCACGAAAAGCATTGCCCAAGCTGCCAAAAAGGCACAGGACGACTTTGCTGGACTGTATTCTCATTGGAATACGACGCATACCGTCCGAGCATATCGATTCGCATTTAATGATGAATATGGGGGATCTGTTGTGCCTATAGAAGACGCGTTGGCTGCGATATCTCAAGCCAACTCGATCCCGACGCAGGTGTTTCTGGCCAAGGATCTCGAAACAGAGGCATTCGAATTGCCGATGGACAAATTGGAGCGTATACTCGATACCCTGCTTCCCGATCCAGGGGAGATCGCCGACGCGGATTACGACGCCGTTCGAGCTGTTATCTCGCACGTAATGCACAGCGACGCTCCGAATCCAAGGGCCGGAAAACTGCTTGCTCCCGATTTTACAACCAAGCTCCAATTCAACGCCCTTTCGGAATACAATGCAGACTTGCTACGAGTTGCGGCGCGACAAAGCGACGTCGTGGGTAATTTCTTTTCCAACCGCTCTGGCACACACCGGCAAGATTTGCGCGATCACTTGGCCGAAATTTACGCCCATGCGCGACAGCGCGCCCAAAAAAGCAGGGCAACGGCCGATATCGTCTTCGTCGACATATTGGAAGCAATGCAACCGCCATCCCGAAAAAACGACCGGCAAATTCAGAATGCGGCATTGATTGTTATGGCGTACTATTTCGAAGCATGTGACATCTTCGAGGCTCCAGATGCTTCTACCTGACAAGCACATTACCCTTGCGGAGTCGCTCTTCGGCCTTGGGGCCTTTATACTTCAGCATCTCGATCGTCCGCGAACGATGGACCACTTGTATCAAAAGATGCTGCGTGCACGTGACGATGGGTCTTTCCCAGCATTTCACGATTTCGACTCCCTGGTGTTAGCAATTTCCTTTCTCTACGCTGTAGGCGCCGTTGAGGCTGATCAAATTGGAGTTCTACGCAAATGCGCCTCGTAAAACTCGAAGCCAATGACTCAAGATTCAAGACCGTGCGCTTCAACCGGACGGGGCTGTCTTTGATCCTCGGACAGAAGAAAACGCCTGCAGTTGAAACGAAGCACAAGACCAGGACCTACAATGGCGTGGGAAAATCATTGTTGCTCGAGTTGCTGCACTTTTGTCTCGGCTCTAACGCCAATGACGCATTCAAGAAGCACTTGCCCGATTGGTCATTTTCGCTGACGATCGAGCTTGATGGTCGCGAGCGAATAATTACACGAAGCGCAGGAAAGCCAAGCGATATCTCACTCGACGGTGACAAGATCGCATTGACGAAACTCAACGAAGCCTTGCTTTTCGATTGCTTCCAGCCGACTGCTGGCATCAAGGGGTTGACGTTCCAGTCCCTTCTCTCACCATTTATTCGGTCCGGGCGGGGTGCATACGAACGCTTCGATCGTGCCAACGATGGCGACAGTAAAGCTGAGTATTGGCCAATGGTGCGGAATGCATTCCTGCTTGGTCTCGATCTTCAGCTCGCGCAAAGTAAATACCAATTGCGATCGCGTCAGACGCAGCTCAAAAAAACGATGAAGCAGCTCGAATCGGATCCATTGTTCGCAGACTTATTGGCGGATGATAAGGCCGGAATCGAATTGAGACAACTCAAGGAAGACGAAGCACGACTCGAAGAAGACCTGCGAAATTTTGCCGTTGCCGAAGATCACGCCGAGATTGAGCGGGAAGCAAACGGTATCAAGCGCGACTTGGAAGCCGCCCGTCGCGAACTTGTAAAAACCCGCGAAGCAATCGCTCAGGTGGATCGGAGTTTGGAGACGAAGGGGGACCTCGACCCCACGATCGTGGAGCGAGTATATGCGGAAGCTAAAATTGCACTTCCGCAAGCTATTCGCAAGGATATCTCTGAGGTAATGGCATTTCAGCGGGATCTCACCCAGAAACGCGTGTATCGCCTCACCCAAGATCGACAAGCTCTCGAACATGACCGAACACTTCTCGAACAGCGTGTACGTGAACTTGGTAGTCGGTTGGATGAGAAACTTCGCTATTTGGGAACGCATGTAGCGCTCGATGAATACTTGGCAGTAAATGAACAGCTCAATGGGCTACGGCAACGCATCGCCAAACTGCAAGCATCTAAGGAACAACGGGAAAAGGTGGCGCGTGAGTTGAAGACAATCGACTTGAAGCTAGCAGAGCAGGCTATCAAGACGGACGACTACTTGGCCCGATCGAGCCCGCTCATCGAGGAAGCAAATACGATTTTTCGCGGCTTTACACGACCTCTTTACGATAACCTTGCAACTGGGTTGGCGGTCACGAACGATAACGGTGAGAACACGCTGCGATATAAAATCGAAGCTCACATTCCGCGCGATGCCGCTGAGGGAATCAACGAAGCCAAGATCTTTTGCTATGACCTTATGATGCTGGTTTTGCGGCGCGGTCACGCAATGCAGTTTCTCGCGCATGACAGTAGTCTCTTTAGCCCAGTAGACCACCGGCAAAGGCTGACTATGTTTCAAATTGCGGATCAGCTTGCACGCGAAAAGGGATTTCAATACATTGCTACCCTCAACGAACATGATGTTACTTCAATGACTCCAAACGATCCAGAATTGCGGGCCGAATTTGAGCGCCTGTTTGCCGAACCCCATGTGATATTGCGACTTACTGATCAATCTCCCAGGGATCGACTCCTAGGCATTGACGTGGACATGAATTACTGGGTGAAAAGTGAAACTCGTCCCGTGCACGAGGGCAATGATTGACCGATTTGGCCGCTGGTGCGTAGCGCCCGACGATCTGCATCTGCATCCGCCCACCCGCCCGCGCAGGCGTGCGTTCATAGGGCGCGAGGAGTAACGGGCCAAGGACCTGCGCGCGGCGCTGGGCAATTCGAGACGGTGGAGGGGGATTTGAGGGAAAGGGCACGTAGGTAAGAGGTTGCATCCGTGGCCATCAACCGCGCTTCAACTACTGCTGGCAGACGCCGTCGACGCAAAGATCCTCGACGCATTCGAGTGGATGAATGCACGGTTCACCGGCGAGATAACGACAACGGTTTTTATAGCAAACACCGCTCGCGCATTCGATACCGTTGATGCAAATTTCCCCGCTGCGAAGCAGGCACAAACCACCCTCATTGCAGACATAGTCACCCGAGCAAAGTGGGTCATCGTCGCGCGAATACTTGGGGAGCGGCATACAAATACCTTCGACGTTGTTGCAATTGGTGCAAGTTTGGTTGCAAACAGTGTCGCAACAAGTACCGTCGGCGCAAATGCCGCTCTTGCATGTATCGCCGCTCAAGCAACCAGCGCCCGAACAGCTCTTGCAGGGCCCTCCACCTCCACAATCCACGCCCGATTCGAAGCCGTTCTGAATGCCATCGTCACAACTTGAACAAACGTGGTTCTTGCAATGGCCCCCAGGGCAATCTTCGTATTCGACGCATTGCACGCACTCGGATACGAGATCCTCACTGCACACACCGGTCGAACATGTCGTTCGAGCCGGCGCGTTGACCGGAACGCACATATTTTTGCTGCATTCCCAAGAATGGCATTCCGTGGGCGCCCCGCAATCCGCCGGCTTCCAGCAGAGCGTGCAATCGGGAAATTCCGGCGGACAAACCAAGGTCGCCTCTTCGATGCCCAAGAGCTGCCGGCAGCTCAGAACCGCCGTGGCAATCGATAGGGCTAGGAGCAATCGTACAGCGCGCATGGGTCGATCGTCCTAATTGGCACAGGTCCCATTGATGCATTTTCCACTGATGCAATCGCTGGGCTGAACGCAGGGGTAGCCCGTCTTCCATTTGCAGGTTCCGGCAAAACAACCCATGCCCGGGGTGATGCACGTATCGTCCTGTTGGCCGGTGGGTACGAAAATGCATTGGCCGGCGTTGGCCCCCGTTGCAGCACATTGCTGGCAGGTTCCATCACAAGGCGCACCGCAACAAACCTTCGCGGGCTGCGCGTTTGTCGCGACGCAGTAGCCGCTCGCGCAATCCTTGTCACCCACGCACGCACTGCCCTTGCACGCGCCACACGCGCCGCCACACACCTCGTCGCCGTCTGGTTCAGCATCGCCACACTTCCAGCAGATCGCATCTTTGCAACGAAAGCCGGGTCCGCAGTCCACGTCTTGCACGCACTGGACGCACGCTCCTTCGGAACTGCATACGCCGATGAGGCCACCATCCATCAAGCACTTGTCGCCGATCCGCGGAATTCGCACCGGTGTCAACCCCACACACAGCCAATCGAAGCAGGGTTCATAGTTGAAGGGTATGTCGGTAGGATCGGGCTTCGCAACCTTGCCCCCGTAACCATCGCACACCCACACCCGGCAATCGCCGAGCACGTCGCCGCTCGGCACCGAATACCCGTAGGGCTTGGGCTCTTGGACGCATTTTTCCTTGACACACTCCCACCGGGTGCACTCGGTATTCGCTCCGCAATCGGCAGCAACATCGCACCGTCCGCAGACACCAACTTCACACTCACCGCCGGGGCATGTCGAGCCATCGGGCATCTTCCACGACACGACCTTCCCGCCCGAACAGTGCTCCTCCGTGCACGCGTTTCCATCGTCCGGTGCTGCGGCGTAGTCGTCGTGCTCGATCACGCACACACCGCCTCGACACTCGCCTTTCGTACATGGCAAACCATCGTTGCACTGGCTCGAACTGGCGCACGGGATCGCGCAACCACTCGCTGCGCAGGCGCCTTGCAGTTTGCCGATGAAACACGGATGGCCATCGCCAAGGTAGCTGTTCATCGCCAGACCAGACTTGCACTCGTCGAGAGTGCACGGGTCACCATCGTCCTCGGGACAGTCGGAAGATTCGTTCGAGCACGCAGAGAACACGCTCACGACGCAGCAAGCAATCACCGCGGCGAAGACATGCATCCATGCTGAACGTCCACGCGTTGCTCGCGACGATCGATCGAGTGCATGCAGGTGAGTGTCATCGGCGACGCCCATACAGACTCTCCTTTGGCGGTGGTGAAACGGTCGACGAGGTCGCGGCGGGCAGCGCATGGAGCGGGCGCAGCGCTGGCGCCGCGCTGCCACGCGTCGTGACAACGCTTGGAGCAACCTCGGCGCGTGTAGGGGTGTCCACGGCAACTGAGCTCGTGCTCGCGCTGGGTAACGGCGGCACCACGGGCGCAGTCGTAACTTGCTCACGAGATGTTTCGATCGGTGTCGGATCCTTGGTTCGCGAAAGATTGGCGGCATCGTTTGTCTGCGCAGATCCACCACCGAGACGCATACCAACGAGAACGCCTCCAAGAGCAAATGCAGTCGTCACGACGAGCGCTCCAACAAACGTGCGATGGTTTGTCCTGCGCGCTGTGGTGACGTTCTCGGTCGCTGCGCGTTCCGATGCGCGTACGTCCTGCGGAAGCGGCATTGTGACGCCTGCTAGCAGCGGCAACGGCGCGGTACGCGCTTCCAAGGCCGGTGCGGCGTCACGCACGCTCGGCTCCGCTTCGCCAAGCACTTTGGCGACCCGCTTCGCATACAGAGCCGCTTGCTCCGACCCGAAAGGTGCAAGGGCCGCCGCAAGCGCTGCAACGCTTTGAAAACGCGCAGCTCGGTCCTTCTCCAAGCACTGCAACAGCACCGCCTCGAGCTGCTCGGAACCATTGGGCCGGAGCGCTCGAAGCCGCATCGGAGGCCGATGCAACACGGCGTGCATCATGGCCTGAATCGAATCCACATCATCGTGATGAAACGGCGCTTTGCCCGTGAGCAGGTGGAACAACGTCGCACCAAGCGCCCAACCATCCGCGCGCGAGTCCACGAGATTCGTCGCTGCAAATTGCTCCGGCGCCATGTACGGTGCCGATCCCATCGGTTGTGAAGGCTCCATCTTCGCCGTGCTCGCGTTCGTCCATTTCGCAATGCCAAAGTCGAGCACTTTGATGCATGGCGAGCCATCTGCTCCACGTGTCAGAAACAAGTTCGCGGGTTTAATGTCGCGATGCACGATCCCTATCGAATGCGCTTCGGCAATCGCTTCGCACGCTTGCAACACCGCATCGACTGCTTCCACCACGGGCAATGGCCCTCGCTCGCGCACGACATGCGACAAGTCGCTTCCATCGAGATGCTCGAGCACCATGTACGGCGTTCCATCCTCGAGCGCGGCAACATCCAGCACGCGAGCAACATGTTGGCTTTTGAGCCTCACGGCCGCACGCGCCTCACGCACGAAACGTGTCAGATCCGCCGGCTTTCCGCCTCCCAACATGAATTTGATCGCAACCAGCTCGTCGAGCGCGAGATGCCGCGCCGCGATGACAACGCCCATCCCGCCCGCACCAAGCACGCGCTCGACACGGTATTTGTCGAGTAGCGTTTGGCCGGGTTGAAATGCGTGCAGCATCGCGCCATCCTCCCGCTGGCATCAAAACACGCCTGCAAACATGAGCCCCGCGGTCTGGGGCGACGCGTGGGGCACGACGATCCATGCACGAGCGGACTTATTGGCCGGCTTCGGTGCACCTGCGAGAAGAAACAACGTCACGCCTGTTGCGACGGCCAAACCCCCTGCAATCGTTACGACCGTCGCGGCATCGGCATACGTGATTGCCTCGTTTCGAAGCGTCACGCCTTTCGCGTCGAAGCACTTGTTCGGATCATCCGGTAGGCAATACTGTTTGGACTCGTTGTCCGTTCGTCGCGCGGCAACCGCCAGACCAACCGCTGTGCCAAGCGCACCAAGCCCAACGCTGCCCACGACGATTCCCGCCACCCGTTGCGCGGTTTTCCCGGTGGAGGCGGCACCCGGCTTTCATCGAGCACAGGCACCTGAACAGATTGCACGACACCAGGTACGTCGAGCTTCACCGTGGTCTTCCAGGATGAACGCCCTGGTGCCTTCGCCTCGACGATATGCTCGCCCGGGTCCACTGCGATGGCTGTGCCCCACAACGTCGGCGCGAGCGGCAGACCATCACGCAGCACCGCGAGCCCCTGTACGCGGCTTGGCTCGGGCACGGTCACGGCAAGCTTTACGAGCTTCGGCGCCAAGGCGTCTGCGCGCCGCGCTGCCTCGTCGGCGCGGTCGGAATCGCCCACGCGCCGCGCGAACGCTGCAGCGTCTCCAAAGGCCACGTAGGCGCTTGCTGTGCGCCCGTCGCGCTCGTAACAATCCGCAAGGTTCAGCGCAGTGCCCACAGCCGGATCGAGCCGTTGGCTCTTCCGAACTTACGCGCACGCCTGGCAACGTTGCCCGCATCAAGGCAAGGTCCGAGCCTCGGTGAACAACGCATCCGCCGCGGCTTTGTCCGCAGCCATAGCATCCGCTTGCGCCTCATTCGCAAGCGCGAGCACCGCAGGCACCACGAGCAAACTCCGAACGTGCACCTGCTTCGCATTCCCTCTATCCTGATCGCGCCGATGGTACATGAGCCCGCGTTGCCGAACAACATTCAACAGAGTCCGTGATTTCCGCTTCGCGCATGGATATTGTTACACTTTGCCCGTTGAGAGTGGCGTTGCTTCCGTGGCAGCCGCGGCCCGGTGCTTTTGCGCTGACAGTGCTTTGCAAGGCGACATTCGAGTTGCGCCCAGAGGAATCGCCGTTGGCTGCCACGCAGGAACCTCCATGGGATACTGGGGTTGCGAGCGACGTTGCACCATTCAAACGGCGAGCGGACGTGTTTGTCCTGGGACGAGCTTACGCGCCGGCGCACGCGACCAGCATCATGGCTCGACTGGTCGTGGGAAACCTCGAAAAGGCCACTCGTGTGCGAGCGGATCGCGGATGGATTGTGGACGGATTGGCACCGCTGCCGCCCAATGATCCGGCACGATTGGCGTCGCTTGGCGTGCATGCGGCGACCTGGGACCCTCACGCGTGGCAAAAGCGCCCATTGCCCGGTGACATCGACGGGGCCTGCTTCAATGTGGCTCCGGCAGATCAGCAGCTCGGGGAGCTTGCGGGCGACGAGCGCATCGTGCTCGACCAATTGCATTCGGTGTTTCCTCGGTTGGAAACCTGACTCAAAACTCGTTCCGCACGCGACGTTGCAGCGGCCTGGGGAGAATCGCAGGACGTGAGGCTGCGTTGCGATACGTTGTGCATCGATACAAATCGTGGATTGGCCATGCTGGTTTGGCGCGGCACGCCCGTCCTCACAATGCGGCAGAAAGAGGGCGTGTGACGGTTACGGCTGGAGCCCATTGCCCCGAAGAGTATCGCGCGCCCTGCGAACGACGAGCAAAGGCTCGATGCAACCATGGAATTCCGCGTTTCGCGCGACGATAAGCCCGCAACACCATTCGTGCCGGGCGTAGCTCGGTTACATCCACCCCGCCGAAAAACCGCGTCGCGGATGACGATATATATTCGACCGAAGCCGCTATGGTACGCGGGTGTCGCGACGGTTTTGAAGCCCGTCACGCCATTCGATGCGCCCAAGGCCAAAGGGGCCACTCGATGAACGTTCCGCGCGACTCGTGACACTGCGCCACTACCTACGATAGAGGAACCGCCACCAGTCGAAGACGTCACTCCCGCGCCTCCCGTCGTGGAAAAACCGCCCATGATTGGGCCGATCGCGGTGGCGGACGCGACATCCGTCGAAGCCTCCCATTTGCCAAACGAAGGATTGTCCCACCGCCGGAAGGAAGCGGCGCCGGCATTGCCGCCCATCAATTGACCATCGAGCACGTTGCAACGATCGCCGCTGAAATGGACAAAAGAAAAGCGAGCGGTCTACCATTCTAGCGTCGCACGGATTGCGAGAAGAGGATTGGAAAATCGGGACAATCATCGGTGGAAATGTGCCATTGAAGAAGAAGCAGCGCGGGAGAGCAGATGCTCCGCGAACGATATGATGTGGCGTACGTCACCCGAGTAGAAACCTTCCGTGGGCCGATTGTAATGGACGAATACGCGTGTATCCGTGGGACTCGAGCGTGGTCGCGCAAAACAAACGCTGATACGCTTGAGACACAGCATGAAGCGCTCCATGCCGATCGTGCGAGTGCGTGGACGAAAAAAAGCGGCGACGTGCAAGGCTGCGGAGCGGCTCGAGGTGGCGCTGCGAAAAGCCACGCCGGCCGTAAAAACGCTGGCGCAATATCAGCTGTATCGCTGTCGATGCGCCCAACCGGACAGTAATCGCCACATGATGCCCTCGAATTCCGTCGCAGGTATAACCGGATACCTTGAGGCCCCTATATGGTGCGATGGAAAACCAGCCATCCCGATGCCCAATGCTCCTTGTGTGCGTGCTCGAATGAGGCTTAATCGCATGCGCATCGAATTCCAAATCGGAAAGGAATATCGTCGATAGATTCCACATACGAGGGGCGCTCGCCCAAATAACTCAGGAAGGCTCGGCCCACGTCCCAGTGGAGACACTAGCGGCCCAGGAAGCGAGCACCGCTTCGCTCAATGAGGAAAGCTCGTCCAGCACCCCTTTCATTTCGTGTGGTTCGCCTCTTCACAAATGGTCGATCCGGACGGTGTTCGGTAACCGGGATCGCTATCTCGACCGGATGGTCGGGTTTCATGGCAGGCACCGAACTATACGCGCACCTCCGGGCCGTGCGGTTGTTGGGCCTGAGCCCACCTTGTCGAGCTCCACTTTGATTATCCACTTGCCGGCTGGGCAATTGACGCCCGCAATGAACGCGCTGGTTCAACTGCCAGATCGAGCATCGATCTCGACGGAAAGCGCTTTTCAACGCCACATCGCAAGCCGTTACGTCGCAAACCGTCCAGCCCCGAGCAACGTAATGGTTCGCCACCGTACAGCGGTGACTCCTGCACGTCAGGTGGAATCCAAATGCTCATACGCAGCCATCATCGCGCATTGGTCACCTCAGGGGCTGTCCTTGCTCATGACTTGAAAGATTCTTTGGAGTTGGCTTCTGTTTGGCACACGAAAACCGTCGCCAGTTTATCAATATTATCGCCTTCGCCGAAGAATTGTAACAGCAATGTAAGTTCCATTGATTCGCGCCAGATGGGCGAGTGTGCTGTCATTGCCTGTTCGCCAAAAGAATGTTTGCTTGCTTTTCCTCGCACGATCCACGAGGGCGGCGAAGCGATCGAAGTCGTTATTGGCACGACCAACCTCGCGTCCGAATACCTGTGCCGCATGACGGTTTCATGCGTGGTTGAGCCTTCGTCCGACGTGAGGGGGGCGTCCTTCTTGTAACCTTGCTCACAGGCCACCAGGCCGAACGGATCCACCCAGAGTAATGGATCGACTACAGCGGGGAATATAGATTGAAACCACTGAGCAGCCGAATTGATCCGGCTGATGTACCTCCCTGCTCGCTATCATAATAACGAAATCGGTTGTACGAAGACCGATCTCCTCATCGTGATGCGCGCCCGGCCACTCGCCACGGACAAACGGTGTCAGCATGCTCGATGGTTGCCCGCCCGAAGATATCTAGTTCGCCTTCGCCATGCAGTGCTTCCGCCCAGCAGCGTCGAACAGCGCCTTTGGCGTGCCCAGATGATCGCTGACAATCCCGCAGAATGCGCCGTCCTCGAGCTTGGCCAGCGGCCTGAATGCATTCTTGCCCCGGCGCCCATGCGGTATAGCTTCCGTCGCTTCCGACCTCGCCGACTCCGTCAGTTCTTCCTCAATTCAGATGCCGCGTTGTGGTCCGTAAATCATGGCGCTTGGATTATTACGACGGCCCAGCGGATCGTACGAAAATCCTCGACCTCCGGCCATCCGGACGAAGCACTGACCGAGCGGTCCCACGTCGTCCCACATGTATTGCCACTTGTCGCCGCTGGGGAGTACCTTCTCGACGAAAGTCGCTCATCACCGTCGTGAAATAACGTGTGTCGTTGTCGAACGATCACGCCGCCGACGGTAAAATGTCGATCACTCCGATCCCTAGTGCGGTATAAGCTTCCTGCCAAATCTGGAACTCGAAGTTCGCCCGCACCGTCCGCGTGAATGGCCTTGGTCAAGAATTCACGCGGCGTTTAGCCTGTAGCGCTTTCGTCCTCGTGCGCGGATCCGTCATCGAGGCAATTTGCCGTTGTTCTACCATTCGTACTCAACGGAATCGACCGTCTTGGTCATTTGCAGTGACGTCCATTTTTCGATGACGACCAGCGCCTTCGTTCCCAACGAATGCGAATCGCGCCGGGTACCTTTGTTCGATGTTATCCTGGTGCAGCATCACGCGTGAAGGGTACGGTGTAGCGCGCTTCTCACCCGTGGTCAATCGTTCCTGATTCCCGTTTCCACTATAATCGAACTTTGAATTGAATGTTTGAGTCTAGCCGCATGCACAAGCGGTTACCTACGGCATCGTAAACGTTATCCACCGCATAGTTGGCCAATCCACTCACGCAAAGTGCGACCAATCGGGATCACGCTCGATCCCCTTTACCCGGCATTCGTTATTCCATGCGCGAACGAGCCGACCTGCAAGGTCATATTCATAGCCAGAACGCCTCACCACCTTGATGAATATGCGCCCGATCACGCGTCCAGCAAGCGGCTCGAACGAATCTCGTCCGTTGCCGTGCCCCGTCTACCTTCTCGCAGCATCTTCCGGCAACGTCGTGGTGAAACACGACCTTTCGCCCCATCGGAACCGCCATTCACGAAGAGTTCGACCGGCAGGATCAAGATCGTGAACCGATACTCTTCGCCGCGCTCATTGACAATGCCAACAAGGTGCTCTTCGGTGTCGTGGGCATACGTGACAACACTTCCGAAGGCATCAATGATGCAGCATTTCGCCTGTTTAACCTTACTGGCTATGAAACTTGCGTCGTAACCCATCTGTCCGTGACTTCAACGACATTTTCTTCGGCATCATACCGCATTTCCAACCTGCCGTGGGCGTGCTCAAACGTAGCGGAGCAGAGCGGCAGTGTCCCATTCCAGCGCCGTGTGCGTGTGCCAAGGATCGGGACCAAAGAGATAAGCCCTGCCCAATGCGTCGTAGCGGTAATCGGTTGTATTGCCCTCCCCAATCGTGGACTCTGGTCTCGGAAAAGCTGTCGGGGGCGAGCGAGAACGCGAAACCCCCTGGATTTGACAGGACAGAAGCCGGCCGATTCGATCGAACTCAAAACATACGCGTTACCCATCTGATCCGGTGGCAATACGCAGTTTGCCACGGTGATCGTATTCGTAACGCCAGACATTTCAACGCATCGACGAACTCTGTCGGATCGCTTGAGTCATTATAGGTCCAGCGCGTCGTTGCCCCCACGGCATCGCGCCGCAAAATCACATTGCCGCGCACGTCGTAATCCCATTCGATTCGCCCTCCAGCGCCATCCACCTCCGCTGTTTTCCGATAGCACTCGTCCCACTCGTACTTCGTCTCCTGTCCTGTCTGATTTGATGATTTATCCACAAGCCCGCCTTATTTTCCAAAGTAATGCGTTCGGCCTCCACGCAACTTATCCACGAGCGTCAGGCGTAGTTTTGTCGTACGGGATCTTCCGGTCGTAAATTCCGCCGTCCTCCATGTGCGAATGCACCATCCTCTGGGATGAGTCCAGTCGTATTCAAAGTAAAAACTCAGTCCGTTTCGGTTCGTCTCCCGAACGAGCACACCGCCTCGGTACTGATACCGCAGCGCATTGCCCAGCGGATCGAGCGCTGCGGAAAGCCGCCCTTCGTCGTCATAAGTGAATCGCACGAGGTCGATTTTTCATGGCATCGAAATGCACCCCGGCGAGTTTGCTGTCGGGTGTACTTTCCGGAACAACGAAGCTCACGCCCAACACTCAAACGATTATCAGCGCATAGCGCCCATTCTGATATCGCAATGCAATTTGATTGTCGCAACCATCCGTGATGTTTACGAGCGAAAGCATGCTGTTCGGACTTCAGGCACGCGCGCGAAAATGGCAGCCCCGGCCGTCCCATGTTCTCAGGCGGTACCTGTTTTCTTTTCTGTTCGGAGCAGTATCGATCGATGCTGTCCTTGTAGATTGACAATTCTACGGCCCGCGAAGAGGTACCTCGCTCACGCCCATCAGGGAAGAATGACCACCACATCCTCGCCCCGCTCATCGACGGACGCATCGAGTGGATGGCTCCATCTCGGCCCCAGGGCACCGTCGCGCTGACTTCTACCCAATAGTTTCGCTCGACTTATCGGGATGGGCCCCGGTCGCTCGAAATCGATAGCGTCGCTCAGACCTCGCCCGTCATCACGTCGACTGCGCGACCCGTAAAGAAACAAATCGCCTTGGGGAGATGCTGGGTCCAGGTTTCAGCCCCCCGGCAGAGCGTCGGAAAACCACTTGGTTCTGAATTGCCCTGGTAGCCGCCGCCGCAAGAATGTCGAATGAATCGGGCCCGCTGACGAGCACAGGCGGCCCTGCCGGATCTGCTGTGACACAGCGAGGTTGGTAAACTGATTGGGAAATTGCAGGTCATCACCATCGAGAGAGCAGGCGCCCTCGGATGCGCCCCCAAACGTGACCGTCTTGCTGCTTGTCACGATCACGCCTTCGTTGCCGGGGAAATCGTTGGGCGCAAAGGCGACACGCCAGGCGGCGTGGAGGAATGACCGAAACCTGCAACACGTCCGTCCCAGTATTGCCCACGGGCAAAACCATTGACGAGCACGGGGCCGCCCCCGGAGTGCCATTCCCATGGTAGCACCGATCGCTGCGCCCAGCGGATCGCACGCGACGCTGAATATCGGCGCGGCAATGGAGTCGGAATCGGCGTCGGCGACGGAGGCGCGGGTACCAACACCATAAAGTCTATCGTCGATGCTACGGACGGGGTCGAACCACTTGGCGGCTTAAAAATATGGCGTCATTCCTTCCGCCTTGACTTACTTTCACGATTGCGCCCGTCACATCGACCGACCCACCGGCGGGCTTTGATCGTCGCCCCATTGATTACGACGCCCGGCTCCGCTGGATTTGATGGATGAGCCACCCGCCGATAAAACGATCTTCTCCCTGCGCATTGGCGGTGATGCTCGCGGGCCCGAATCAATCCTTCTGCCGCGGCGATCAGTCCTACCTCTCCGCCAGGACTTTGCCGTCCGCACCCGCTTCTCCATGACGAACGTGCTTCGTGCCGCCACTTGCAGCGTATTGACTGCAATGATTGCGTATTCCCGCATTGAAAGATTGTGCGGTGCCGGCATCGTTTGCGACGCCGCGGATGTGATGGTTTGCGCCCTGTTCACCTGTATGTCCCGGGCGCCCGCCACGGAGAGTCGGTCGCTTGCAGTTACCGAAATCGTAAGTGGCTTCCCGTCACGCTTTCTCGTTGGTCGCCCCTGATGTCGATGCTTTGTCCGTTTGCGCCCACTGACATGCGATGGTTCGATCCGACCAATGGCTGCTTTGATCCGCGCCGACGGTGACCGATTCATTGGCGCCTATCACTTCGGAATTGTTCGAGGCAACGAACGTGCTTCG